>ONQH01000035.1 GCA_900319885.1 Candidatus Avelusimicrobium ruminicola | reverse complement strand
AACGACAACTAATAATTCAATGAGCGTAAATGCTTGGTTATTATATTGCATACATTCTCCTTTTGCTGTTGTTGGCAAACCCATACAAAAACGGCCACTTGCTACGGAGACGAATCACGCCCTCAATAACAAACAGCCGTAGTCTGCCACAAAAGCAGCAAACATTAAGCACAGCTTTGCGGGTAATTAGTCCGCATACACTGTACCTATTCGGCTATTTTTGGAGTGATTCGTGCTATAAATAGCGAGAGCCCCTACCGGGCATCCAAAAACAGATCAAATTGTATTTTTACTACTCTTCTATTGTAACATAAATAATTTCCAAAATTCCCCCTTGATTTTTTTGCGTTTATGCATATACTGTAAGTATCTGTAGGGTAGGAGGGATGACCAAAGAATGCTAATTAGAAATACCGCCCCGTGTTGATGCCGGCTCAAAGGCAGAGGCAGGGGGCGGTTTTTTGGCGGGTTTCCTACGCGCGAGCGCGCGTGTTATAAATGGTTGACATATACCCCCTTATAATGATTTAATAAATATACGGGGATTCTCGTAAACATTCTTGGAGGACATTATGGATATTAAAATTACGGCCAAAAATATTAAACTTACACCGGCCATTAAAGAATTTATCAATACGCGCGTAAGCAAAGTAGAAAACTATTTTGACAACATTGTTTCTGCCCAAGTGCTTATTTCCGTAGAGAAAAAAATCAATCAACGCGCGGAAATCATCTTGCATACCGGCGCCAAAACAACCATTAGCGCCAGTGCCGTAGAAAGCAATTTGTACAAAGCCATTGATGCGGCTGCCGTCAAAGCGGAAGCGCAAGCCAAAAAAATTAAAAACAAAGCCAAAGCCCGCAAAGTTTCCAAAAAGTCCGTTAAAACGTTAGAAATGGAACCATTTGCCGAGGTAATGCTCCCGCAAAACGACGTTAAATTCTCCGTCATTAAACAAGTAGAAGTAACGCCGATGAACCCGGAAGATGCCGCCTATGAAATGGAACGTTTGGGATATTCCTTCTGGATGTTCTTAGACGAAGGTTCCAAACAAATTAACCTCATCTTCAAACGGTTAGACGGTACTTACGGTTTAATCAAACCGATTAAGAAAAAATAAGTAACGGAGTATACGTTGGAATTTACGAAATCTATTACCGTGAAAGAACTGCTCCAAGTGAAAGCCCTTCACTTGGAGCTAGTTTGCGGTAAAAGATATATCCACCGTGAAATTACCCAACCGCGCGTCAACCGCCCCGGCTTGGCCTTGGCCGGCCAGTTGGAAAACTTCCGCGCCAACTCGGTGCAAGTCTTCGGCCGTAGCGAATTTTCCTTCTGCCAAAAAGAAAACAAAACCCGTTTGCGTGCCAACATTACCAAAATGTTAAGCGAAGGGGACGTCCCGTGCCTGATTATGACCGCCGGGCTGGACCCGCACCAAGCCATCCGCAAAGGCAGTTTAAGTGCCGACGTGGCTGTACTGAAAACTGAGATGGAGTCGTCCGCTTTTTTGGCGGCTTTTTCCCGATTTTTAGACGAAAAATTATCCCCGGTTACCCACGTACATGGCGTATTAGTGGACGTGAGCGGGATTGGGGTGCTCATTCGCGGAGATGCCGGAATCGGCAAAAGCGAATGCGCACTGGAACTCATTAAACGCGGCCACATTTTAGTAGCAGATGACGTAGTAGAAGTGCAAAAGCGCGGCCGATATTTAATGGGCAGTTGCCCCGCCATGCTTAAACATTACATGGAAGTACGCGGGCTAGGTGTGCTGGACGTGCCGCTTTTATTTGGCGTAGGGGCCACGTTGGATGAAACCAAAATTGATATGGAAGTGGTGCTCACCTCTCCCAACAAGGCTCCCATTGACCGGTTAGGGGTAGAACAAAAATCTACCGATTTACTGGGCGTGGAACTCCCTTCTTTGGTGCTACCGGTAACGCCGGGGCGCAACCTGGCGGTGCTAATTGAAGTAGCCGCCCTCAATCAGCAATTAAAGAGCCAGGGTATTTTTTCCGCCAAGGAATTTAGTCAAAAAATTTTAGATAGGATGAAACAGGGCAAACCCCATGAAAAAAAATAAACGACGCGTGTTTATCATTACCGGCTTAAGCGGAGCCGGGAAGTCTCAGGCACTCAAGATCTTTGGTGATTTTGGGTTTTATTGCGTGGACAATTTGCCCCTGGCACTGTTTCAAAATTTCATTGATTACGTCACCCACAGCACGGAATATGAAAATGTTGCCCTGGGTATTGATATGCGCGCCGGCGATCGCCTAAAGGATTTACCCAATTTAGTCAAAACTATTAAAAACCAAGCCTTTGATATTAAGGTCGTCTTTTTAGATGCTTCGGACGAATGTTTAATCCGGCGTTTTTCCGAAACAAAACACCGCCACCCGATTCACAAAAAATTAGCCGCCGCTATCGCACACGAACGCGGGGCGCTTCGCGGCATACGCACGATGGCCGACAAGGTCATTGATACAAGCGACCTCAAATTGGGCGAATTGAAAGAGAAACTTTCCATTTTGCTCAACTCCAAACGCACGGATGACATGCAAATTTCCGTAGTATCTTTCGGCTTCAAAAACGGCATCCTCAAAGATTGCGATATTGTCATGGATGTGCGGTTTTTGCCTAACCCCTATTACGTGCCCGCACTTAAAAACAAAACCGGGTTAGATAAGCCGGTTCAAGATTATATTTCCTCGTTCAAAGAAACGCAGGAATTTGCGACCAAATTTACCAGTTTAGTAAAATACTTAATCCCTAAATACATCAAAGAAGGGAAAAGTTATTTAACTATTGCCATGGGATGCACCGGCGGGAAACACCGCAGTGTTTTCATGGCGCACGAACTGGCAAAACGGTTGAACGAAGCGGGGCTTACCGCCTCGGAATTTCACAGGGATATAGGACTCTAATTATGGTAAAAATTATTTTAGTTACACACGGCCAACTGGCCAAGGAAATGCTGGAAACCGCCGGACTGATTATCGGCAAACCGGCAGATGACGGTTTTGAAACTTTTGCGGTTACCACGGCCGCCTCTGTAGAAAAAGAAGCCGCCAAACTTAAAAAAGTGTTGGAAACTTGCGAAGACGGTGCTATTATTTTAACGGATATTTTTGGCGGAAGTGCCACGAATATTTCCCTCACCGCCAGCAAGGATTTATCCAACTGTCACGTCATTACCGGCTTAAATTTAAGCATGTTACTTACGGCCATTAACAGCCGCAGAAAATTAAAAGCCAAAGAACTGGCAGAAAAAATTGAGGCCGACGGAAAACGCGCGGTGATCAACGCAACAGAACTTTTGATTAAGGGGCTATAATGCCAATTATTTTTGCGCGGGTAGATGATCGGTTGATCCACGGGCAAATTGTACAAGCCTGGTTACCCGAATTGAACGTAGACGAAGTAGTTATTCCCTGTGCTAAAGGCAGGGCGTCCTCGCTTAATGAAATGCTGCTGCGCCTTAGTTTGCCTTACGAATATGCCCTTACCATTTTAGATTCCCACAAAGCAGTACAGTATGCCCGCAATTCTAAAAAGCGTATTTTTCTGCTTATGAGCACCTTACAAGAAATGGCTGACCTTATTGAAGACGGTTTGCAAATAAAGTCTATCAATATCGGTGGAATGCATTTCAAAGAAAATGCCCAAAAACTGGCCGAAAACGTATTTTTAGATAAGCAAGATAAGCACTTACTTAAAATCATTGACGGGCTTGGCATCCGCATTGAAACGCGCGCCGTCCCCAATGCCACCTCTATTACTGTTACGGAGGCCCTCCAATGACGCAGATATTGCTTATTTGTATCGTGGGCGCGTTATTGGAATTGGACACTACCTATGCATTCCAATTTACCCTCTCACGCGGCATTATTGCCGGGCCGCTACTCTCCCTAATTACGGGGGATCTAATGACTGGTTTGCAAATAGGCATTTTTACGGAACTTATTTTCATTGATATTAGTCCTTTAGGGGGGTTACTTCCGCCCAGCGGCGCGGTCTGTTGCACCCTTACACTGGCACTATGTAGTGTAGGCTTGCCGCCGTACTTTGCCTTCTTTTTCGGCGTGATTGGCGCGGTGTTGTTTTCGGTCTGCGAAGTGTTAGTGCGCAAAAGTCGCTCCGGGTGGTTAATGCGCCAAGAACCGCTTATTTTGCAACGCCCCCCCTATCTTTCTTTTGTCGTGGTAAAAGCGCTGGGAATCTCTTTTATTATGACGTTGGCCTACTTACTGTTTTATAGTGCTGTAATGGGCAGCTCGCTGGCGCGGTTATTGCCCTTTATTCCTGAGAAATTACACTTAGCCAGCAAATTTGCTTATATGGCTGTACCGTGGATTGGCTTAGCCACGTTAGTTTCCACATTTAGGCTTAAAACGAGGTAACTATGACACACTGGTTGCAGTGGCAATTATTCTGGCGTTCTTTTTTCCTGCAAACAGGATGGAATTTTGCCAAATACCAAAATTTGGGGTTGGCTTTTGTCATGACGCCTTTCCTAAAAACCGTCTATAAGCAAAAAAAAGATTTACCCTCCGTGCTGGAAAGATATTTAGAAGGGTTTAACACACAGCCGATGATGGCGTCCTTTTGTTTTGGCGCGCTGGCCCGGCAAGAAGAACGCATGGCCAAAGCCAAAACATTGGCGGAATACCGCGAACGTTTGAGCGAGTGGAATAGCCTAAAGCGCAGTTTGTCTATTACTACAGCCTCTCTGGGAGACCGTTTATTTTGGGGCACCTTGAAGCCTTTTACCCTGCTACTTGCTTTATTTATTTGGCTGGCACTTAATATCAATTTCTTTGAACCGGTTCCCCAGCAAACCCTGGCCCCTATGGAAGTGTTTGGCGCGTGCATTGTGGCGTTCTTGGCATTTAATGCGGTGGCCTTATTTGTAAAGTGGAAAGGCATTTCACTGGGGTATGATGCTCCCAACAATGGCTGTTTTGGGCTCACCCAGTTTGACTGGAACAAAACCATCTATAATACCAAATTGTTTGGTATGCTACTGGCTATGGGGCTTTTATTAGGGGGGCTTTATTATTTCTTGCATGATTTGGAACTATTTTTAGGGTTAAAATTCATCACGCGTGCCATTATTGTGCTTTTCTTTGTGAGCATTAGTTTAATGACCCGGGATCTACGCATCCCCAATATGTACTTATATATGGCAGCCATGTTGATATTTAATATTGTGTATTTATTTTAGTGTATGATAGAAAAAGAGTTAACGATTCTTAATCGCCTAGGTTTACATGCGCGCCCCGCTGCCCAGATTGCCCAAACAGCAGCCGGGTTTGAGTGCGATATAGAACTCACAAAAGATGACATAACCATTAACGCCAAAAGTATTATGGGCGTAATGATGTTGGCCGCCGAATTTGGCTCCAAAGTGCGTGTAAGCGCCAAGGGAAAGGATGAAACCCAGGCCCTGGCCGCCCTAGAAAAATTATTTAACGACAAATTTAATGAGGAGTTTTAACCAAAGTTATGCTAGTGCTTAAAGGAATCCCCGCCAGCCCCGGCGTTGCCATTGGCCGCGCAGTCGTTGTGCCGGGCGAAAACTTAACCACCAACAAGCATTATATTTCCTCCGGCTCGGTGGAAGGGGAGTTAAAGAAATTTCAACAAGCCTTGCAAAAATCTATGCTTGAGTTGGATGAATGCGCCCAAAAAGTACGCGACACTTTGGGCGCGGAATATGCCGGCCTGATGGATACGCATAAACTCATTTTGCAGGATCCTTCCCTAAAAGACGCTGTAATTCATAAAATTCAAACTGACTATTTAACTGCCCGCTCTGCCATTTCTATTACACTGGAAGAATTAGCCGCTAATTTTGACAAGATTGAGGACCCTTTCTTTAAGGAGCGTCGCAACGACATTTTTGATGCCGGCAAACGCCTGCTAGCCAATTTGGAAGGCGACAAAAAAGACTTTCTAGCCTCTATTAAACGCCCTTCCTTACTGGTAGCGCATGATTTATTTCCTTCGGATACGATTAGCCTGCCGGAAAAACGAATTTTAGGTTTCTGTACCGATTTAGGGGGCAAAACCAGTCACACGGCCTTGCTGGCCCAAAGCCTCAATATCCCGGCAGTGGTGGGGTTGTCTACCGCTTCCAAAGACGTATCCAACGGGGACCAACTCATTATTGACGGGGAAAATGGCCTCTTGGTCATCAATCCGGACCGCTACACCTTGGCTAATTACCGTCAAATCAAGCGGGAAATTAAAAAGACAGAATCGCTATTAAAAACCATTAACCATTTGCCGGTAGTGATGCAAGACGGTCGCCGGGTACACCTCTACGTAAACTACGATCCCCGCACGGATAATAAGTACAACAAAACGCTCATCACTGACGGGCTGGGGTTGCTACGTACCGAATTTTTATTTATGAATACGCCCGTGCCGCCCACGGAAGAAGCGCAATATAAGATTTATTTATCCGTAGCCAAACGCTTTGATATGCGCCCGGTTACTATCCGTTTAGCAGACCTGGGCGCCGACAAAATGCCCGATTTTCCACTAGACGAGTTGGATGATGATGATAACCCGTTTATGGGTTGCCGCGGAGTGCGCTTACTCCTCAAAAACCCGGATTTATTATATAGCCAACTGCGCGCCATTGTACGCACGGCATGTGAAGTACCTGCCCAAATTAAAATAATGATCCCTATGGTTTCGTCGGTAGAAGAAGTGCGCCATGTACGCCATGCGTTTGAACAGGTTCTCCAGGAATTTGCCGAAAAGGGAAAGAAACCTCTCAATAAAATTGCGCTGGGAGCCATGATAGAAGTGCCTGCCGCCGCGATTGCGCTGGACGGGATGATTAACGATCTGGATTTTGTTTCCATCGGCACCAACGATTTAATTCAATATCTGGTAGCGGTGGACCGCGTCAACCCGGAAGTGGCCCACATGTACGACCCCTGCCACCCGGCGGTAGGCCGCACAATTCACAATATCATTCAAACCGCTCACAAACGGGGCAAAATGGTTTCTATCTGCGGGGAAATTGCCTCTGACAGCAAAATGTTGCCACTGTTGCTAGGATGGCAAGTAGACGGCCTTTCCGTAACGCCGCGCATGTATTTGCGCGTCAAAAATAATATACGCAACTTAAATTTTGAACATTGTTCGGACCTGGCTCAAGCCGCCCTTTTAATGGGAAGTTCGGCCGAGATCAGGAAATTAGTAGAAGATAATCAGTATGAAAATTCGTAATTTTTCCATTGTAGCACACATTGACCACGGCAAGACAACGCTTTCTGACCGTATTTTAGAAGACACCGGAACGGTACCCAAACGCAAAATGCAAGCCCAACTGCTAGACGGTATGGACTTGGAGCGCGAACGCGGCATCACCATCAAGGCCAAAGCGGTACGTATTCAATATAAGGATTACATCTTAAATTTAATTGATACACCCGGCCATGTAGATTTTTCTTATGAAGTATCCCGTTCTTTGCGTGCCTGTGAAGGGGTTTTACTGTTAGTAGACGCCTCCCAGGGAGTAGAAGCGCAGACCGTGGCCCACGCCCATTTAGCCCAAAGTTTAGGGCTCAAAATTATCCCCGTCATGAACAAAGTGGATTTGTCCCAATCGGATGCAGATGCTTCCGAAGAGCAACTGTGGGATATTTTGCGCGAACCCATTGAGGCCGAACGCGTGAGTGCCAAAACCGGTATGGGTATTGAGCATTTGTTGGACCGGATTGTTACCGATATTCCGGCTCCCAGCGGATCGGCAGAGAAACCCTTGCGCGCGCTAATTTTTGACTCGTATTATGATGCTTTTCGCGGGGTCATAATGTATATCCGCTTGGTAGACGGCACGCTTAAACCGGGACAGACCATCCGTTTTATGTCCTCCGGTGCAACGTATAAGGCCGAAGAAATCGGCTTTATGACGCCCAAGCAATTACATAAATGCGCGCAACTCAGCGCGGGAGAAGTGGGTTATTTGGCCGCCGGCGCCTGAAAGTGGGCGACACCGTGACTCTGGCAGACAACCCCGCCACCGAACCGCTCCCCGGATACGAAGATGCCAAACCGGTGGTATTTGCCAGTATCTTCCCCGTAGAAACGACTGATTTTCCCCTCCTTAGAAAAGCCCTTGAGAAATTGCACCTTTCCGATTCGTCTTTTCAATATCAAAGCGAAACTTCCAAAGCCTTGGGTTTTGGGTTCCGCTTGGGGTTTATGGGGATTTTACATATAGAAATTGTCAAAGAACGCTTGGAGCGCGAATTTAACTTATCTTTAATTGCTACGTCTCCCAACGTAGTGTATCACGTAAAATTTACGCCGCGTAAATCGCACTCGCAGGAATTAGCCGCCTTGCCGGAAGCGCCAGATGATCCAGGATACAAAATTATTGATAACCCGGCCAACTTTCCGCCCTACGGGGACATTATTGATATTAAAGAGCCGGTCATCCATATTACCATTGTTACACCCGTTGAATTTATGGATGGCGTCATGACGTTACTGAAAGAAAAACGCGGTACGTTTATGAGTATGGACCACCTTTCCAACCAGCGCGTCATTATTAAGTACGAAATGCCCATGGGCGAAATGGTGATTGATTTTTATAATAAATTAAAATCGGTCTCTAAAGGGTACGCGTCCTTTGATTATGAAGTAGCCGGTTTTAGAAGTTCCAACGTGGTACTGATGGAGATTTTGCTACACGGGACCCCGGTGGACGCCCTTTCTACCGTCGTGCACAAGGACAAAGCCCAAACGATCGGCCGCGCTTTGTGTGCTAAATTAAAAGAACTAATCGGCCGGCAGCAATTTGAGGTAGCGGTGCAAGCCGCTATTAACGGCAAAGTGATTGCGCGCGAAACAATCCCCGCCTACCGCAAAGACGTAATTGCCAAGTGTTACGGGGGCGATATTACCCGCAAACGCAAATTGTTGGAAAAACAGAAGGAAGGCAAAAAACGCATGAAATCTATCGGCAGTTTGAACATTCCGCAAGAAGCCTTTGTGGCTATGCTCAAAATTGACGAGGAGTAATTTGCTAAAATATACCTATGATTTTAGAGGGAAGAACACTAGCCAAACAAATCCGCGAGCCCTTAGCCAACAGGGCACAGGTCGTTTGCCAAAAAATCGGCCGCCCGATTCGGTTGGCCGCTATCGGTTCTACCGAAGATTACGGAGCCTATGTATACCTCAAAAAGGAAGTAGAAGCGGCCCAAAAGATTGGGTTGCAAACGCAAATTTTTGAAGTAAACAATCAAACCCCGGCAGACGATTTTGTGGCATTGGTAAAACGTTTATCCCAAGACAAAGAAGTGGATGCCATTTTAATTCCGCGTCCCCTTCCTGCCCATTTAGCCGCTACCGATTACGCAGCCTATTTGGCCCCGCAGAAAGATGTGGACGGTATGTCCAACGTCAATATGGGCAACCTCTTCTTATGCAAAACCTGGGCCGAAATTGAAGCGTTGCCCGGCTTTGTACCTTGTACCGCGGCCGCCGTTATTAAATTATTGGAATTTCATCATATTGAACTAGCCGGCAAAGAAGTGGCTGTTATCGGCCGTTCCTCTACCGTGGGACGCCCGTTAGCCCATTTGCTTACGTGCAAAAATGCTACTGTTAAAATTTGCCACCGCCACACAGACCTGCCGCGTGCCGTAAAAGATGCGGATATTGTCTGCTCGGCGGCCGGTACAGCAGGCCTTTTACAAGCCGCTTGGCTTAAACCCAAGGCCGTAGTGATTGATATTTCTACCAACTGGAGCAACAACCAATTAACCGGCGATGCGGATCCGGCAGCACTGGCCCAAAGAGGTGTTCACTATTCGCCTGTGCCCGGAGGGGTCGGCCCTGTAACGCTTGCGGTACTTCTAGAAAATATGGTACGCTCAAAGGAGAGGTTATTATGAAAAAAGTCACTTTTATGTGGATTGTATTTGCGTTAGCTACTTTTGTAGCCGCTTGTGCTTCTCAACCTAAACAAGAAGAAAGCGAACGCTACGCCAAGAAAATTTATTTAACCAAAGAAGATTATATGGAAGATTTGGGCAATACCGCCAGCCAAGAACGCCGGGACTTGCCCCCCAATGCGGAATCTAAATATATTTTTAACGTAGTCCCTCAGCAAACGGAAGACGTGACCGTGTACTTTTTTGATCAACACCAACAGCCTAAAGTGCCCGGCGAATACACCGCCAATGACTACAAAGGCGAAAAACGCTTGTGGAAAAAACCCCGCCGCTACACGCCGGAAGAATATTACGGGATGCAAGGCGGCGATAATTCATCCGGTGGCAACTCTTACGAAGAAAATTCAAGTTATAGTTATTAAAAATCCCCGCGCAAGCGGGGTTTTTTAATGTCTAAAAACAGTTATATCATCTGTAAAAATACCGGCCACCCCTTGCGCCGCCAGTTGCCTTGCCAATTGAACCTCATTTACCGTGTAACAATATACCTTTAGTTGATTAGCCCGGCAAATGTCAGCTATTTGCGGGGTAAAACGGATATGATTGATGTGTACGCTCTCGGCTCCCAAATCCAAGGCTTTTTGCACCTCAAATTGGCGTGTTAATAACCCGATACGCGCTTGCGGACACAAGGCACGAAGACGCTGCAACGTATCATAATCAAAACTGGAAAATAAAATTTTGTGTATTAAATGGGGATAATCTTGCAGGAAAGATAATAACCGCTTTTCTATTCCAGGATAACAATTTCCATCATTTTTTAATTCTATATTAAGTAATTCCAATCCCGGGGAAATCACGGGGAGCACCTCCCGCAAAAGCGGGATGGTGACTTTGTCGGCACTAAATCGGTTCGTTAGCGGATAATCTATCAAATCGGTACTGGATAAATCTTTTAACATCACATCGTGCCCCGTAGTTTGCAAAAGCGTGTAGTCATGGTGAATAGCCAACTGGCCGTCCGTCAGCAAGTGAACATCCAATTCGTAATGCGTGGCCCCCTGTTGCTGCGCCAAGGCAAAGGCGGCAACCGTGTTTTGAACGCGCTGGGTATTGGATCCCCGATGTGCAAAATAAATCATATCTATAGTGTAAAAAAATACGCTTGTAAAAGCAACGAGGCCCAACATATTCGTTAGGCCTCGTTTGAAAGGAAAAATCC
>ONQH01000027.1 GCA_900319885.1 Candidatus Avelusimicrobium ruminicola | reverse complement strand
ATTTTAAGATTTCTCCCGCCCGCATTGAAACGGTTGGGATGCACGGGCAAACTATCTATCACGGGCCGCACGACAAAGTCCCTAACACCCTGCAATTAGGGGAACCTTCTTTCTTGGCCCAAGCGCTTCGCGTGCCGGTAGTCAGCGATTTGCGCGCCAAAGATATTGCTTTAGGGGGCGAAGGTGCCCCGCTGATGCCTTTTTTTGACCAATATATTTGGGGGCGCAAAACGCCTAAAATGCTACTAAATATCGGCGGGATATCCAACTTGGCTGTTGTCGGCAAAAACATACGCACCGCGGGGTTTGACTGCGGCCCGGGCAATACACTAATGGACTTGGCTTGCCAACACTATTTTCATAAACCCTATGATAAAGACGGGCGTATCGCCGCCCGCGGCAAGGCCGACAAGGCCTTGGTAGCCAAACTTCTCAAACAACCTTATTTTGCTCAAAAGCCGCCTAAAAGCTTGGATAAAAATACATTTGGAAAGACGTACTTGCAAACTTATTTCTCCGGTGAAAACCCCACTGATTTATTGGCAACGCTTACGTATTTTACCGCCGCCGCGGTAGCGCAAAGTATACAACTTTTTGTGAAACCGTACACCCAAAAAGAATTGGTTGTTTCCGGCGGAGGTTGCTATAACAAAACGCTCATGCGCTACTTGCAAGAAGAACTCCCCCACGTAAAAGTGGTTACCTCTCAAGCGTATGGCATAGATCCGCAAGCCAAAGAAAGCGCCGCCTTTGCGTTGTTTGCGTGGCTCAACATCCACCACAAAATCAATCACTGCGCCGCGGCCACGGGCGCACGTGAAAATACTATTTTAGGAAAGGTAACCGTATGATGAATATAGCACGCATGGTGTTCCCCGGTTTTTGGTTTGGGCAAAGTTCCGAAGAGGAAGCAATCCGGCTGGCCGGTTTAGGGGTGGGCGGATTTTGTTTGTATGGCGGGACCAAAACAGCGGTAGCCACCCTGACCCGTAAATTGCGGGCAGCTTCCCCGTTGCCGCGCATTTTAATTGCCGCTGATTACGAAGACGGACTGGGACGTTGGTTACCCGATGCCGAATTACTGCCTTCCAACTTAGCCATTGGGGCCTCTCACAATGAAAAACTGGCCTTTGAAAAAGGGTTCATCACCGGGCAAGAAGCCCTTAGTTTGGGTGTAGATTGGGTGTTTGCCCCGGTAGTAGATTTGGCTAACAATTCCCAAAACCCCATTGTAAACACGCGCTCTTTTGGGGAAGACCCCGAACAGGTCACCCGCCTGGCAGGGGCCTTTATGCAAGGGCTTAATAAAGGGGGCGTGCTTAACTGTCTAAAGCATTTCCCTGGTCATGGCAATACCACAACCGATTCTCACCTGGATTTGCCCGTAGTGCCCGATTCGCTCTCTACCCTTAAAAAAACTGCTTTACTGCCTTTCCAGGCACTGCTGCCGCTGGCCGATAGCGTAATGATTGGCCATTTGTTAGTGCCGGCCTTGGATGAACAAAATCCGGCGTCTCTTTCCAAAACAATTGTCCATGATTTACTGCAACAGCACATGGGGTTTGCCCGTTGTGTCTGCACCGACGCCCTGCTGATGAAGGCATTAGGGGACGAAAAAGCCGCTGCCTTGCAAGCACTGGACGCCGGAGCCCATATTTTATTAGTACCCCAAGACCCGCTGGGCCTTATTCAATTTTTACAAACGCAAGTTTTCCCGGATGATATGATTAAACATATTGACCAGGTCTTAAATGAACTGTGTGCCCACGCGGACGAACTAATGATCTCTTCCCCTAAATTGCCCATTGTCCCCGGCGAATTTGCCATGCGCACCGCTTGCCAGGCACTTACCCAGCAAGGGTTCATCCCGGCTATTGATCCCGGCAGCACCATCCATTATTTGGAAATCGGCAATGACGAAAATATCTCTTCCGTGCCTTTCTTTGACACGCTACGCGCCTATGGCTTGGTAACCGAACCATTCACCACACAAGAAACCGAATATTTACTTATTTTATTATGGCGGCGGTATAAGCCTTTTTCCGGCAAGATCGGCTTAACACCCGAAGAAATGCAACAGATAAAAAACGCTACCAAATACGCGCAGCACACGGTATTGCTATGCTTTGCCAACCCTTGGATGGCCAAAGATATCCCCGCCGAAGGAACCCTGTTTGCGTTTAGTCCTTCCCCGGTTTTTCAACAAGCCGTGGCAGAATGTTTAATGGGAAAATTTGAACCGACCGGCAAATTGCCGATTGAATTATAAGCCAAGTTCCGCGTAACAAAGTTGCTGTTCGGCGCGCGTAATTTTCACGCGCACCAACCCACGGGCTTGACAGGCGGGCGGCAATAAAACCGGCTGGAAGTTGGACGTAATCCCATGCAAGGCTCCGGCTTTTTTTTCTTCAATAAATACCGTTTGTTCCGTCCCCACCAAAGACGCCGCAAACGCACAACGCAACGCTTTATCCAGTTCGCGCAGCCTATCGGCGCGGCGTTTAATTTCCTCGTGTGTAAGTTGGGGAAGTTTCGCGGCCGGCGTACCCGGACGGGGCGAATAACTAAATACGTGAAGCCCGGCTAATTGTTGCGACTTAATAAATTGATACGTTTCTTCAAAATCCGCTTCGGTTTCCGTAGGGTACCCGGCAATCACATCCGCAAAGATGCCAATTTGAGGCACATGGGCACGTAAATCGGCCACGCGTTTGGCGTAATCGTGCGTGGTGTAATGGCGGTTCATATCGTGTAAAATTTTGGTACTGCCGGCTTGAAGCGGTAAGTGGAAATAATTGCAAAAACGCGCCGGATAGCGGCGCATACACGCAATAATTCCATCACTGACCGTAGGCAGTTCAATAGAAGAGAACCGAATCCTAAACTCTCCGGGCAAGGTGGCAATTTTTTCACACAAGGCGGCCAAATCGGCCCCGCTTTGCGGGCAAACATAATTGCCGATGTTAATACCGGTTAACACAACTTCCAAAAACCCTTTTTGAACCAGTTGGGTAATTTCCTGCAACACTTCGCCGAGCGGTTTAGAACGCTTGACGCTGCGCGCATACGGCACAATGCAGTACGAACAAAAGTTATCACACCCGTCTTGAATTTTAATAAATGCGCGGCTGTGTCCCTCATGCCCACTGACCGTCCAGCAAATATCTTCCAGCCCAAAAAGCACGCGGCCCAGATCATATTTGCCTACAATTTCTACAGACGGGAAAACGGATTGGATATGTGCTTTATGTGCGGCGGCGTAACACCCGGTCAATACCAACCGGGCCGAAGGATTTCGGCGTAAAATTTGGCGGACCAATTTTTCTACATCTTTATCGGCTTGGTGGGTAACCGTACACGTGTTAAGCACGCAAATATCGGCTTGCTCAAAGGTCTGCGCCGGCACAAATCCTGCCCGCTTAAATTGTTCCAAAATGGCTTGGCTTTCTACTTGGTTTACGCGGCAGCCAAAGGTTTTAATAAAAAATGAGGTCATAGTAATTTTGCCGCTACGGCAATGCAAGCTGTTTCCGCCCGCAAGATGTTCACCCCCAAGGTAACGGGCAAAATCCCGTTTGCTCGGGCCAACGCCACTTCCTCGTCCGTCCAACCGCCGGCCGGGCCAACATACACACGCAAAGACGCGGGGTGTTTTAATTGCTGTGCGCCCCACGCAAGCGTATGGGTATATTCTGCCTCATAGGCCAGCAAGGAAGGCTCTTGGGAGGTAACGGCCTGCGTAAATTTTTCAGGAGGTAAAATACGCGGGACAAAAGGCGTATCACACTGTTTACAGGCCGAAATCATAATTTGTTGCCAACGGTCATTTTTCCCGTCAAATTTTTTTAGCACATCATATTCGCTACGTTGTGAAATTAGCGGCAAAAACGCGCTGACCCCCAACTGTGTGCCTTTATCTAGCACTTCTTCCAACCCGGTGCGGGAATTGGGCACAAAGGCCAAAGTTAAATTCAAACCTACTTTGCGTACCGGACACGGGGAGAGAAGTGTACCGCGCACAAATTTTTTTTGTATTTTATCAATACGCCCCATAAACTGCTTCCCAGCACCGTCAAACACGCGGATTTCATCCCCTTCTTTGTGGCGTGCTACCGCGCACGCGTGGTGCGCCTCGCTATCCGTGAGGAAAAATTCCGTTTGCTTAATATCCGCTAAATACTGGGGCATAGAAATTTTAATACTCCGTTTTATCCGTTTTGGCATCCCACTCATCAAACGGAACATTGGCCCCCGGTACTTGTATACAAACCGTTTTTAGGCTGCGTTTATCGGCCGGGAGAGGAACTTCTTTATAAATAAATTCGTCGTCAAAGTTAGAGGCTGCCGCGCGCACGCGGTCTGCCGCAAAATACAACGCTTTGGGGCGTGCCCAATAAATAGCCCCCAAGCACATGGGGCAAGGCTCACACGAAGAATACAAAATACAATCTTTTAATTCAAAATCGCCCAACAGCGCACACGCTTTGCGAATCGCATCAATTTCCGCATGGCGCGTAGGATCGTTGGTGGAAGTTACTTGGTTGCATCCGCGCGCAATGATTTTGCCATCTTTTACAATCACAGCACCAAATGGACCGCCTTTGCCGGCTTTCATCCCTTTGCGGGCTTCTTCAATCGCTTCCTTCAAAAAATAGATGTGTTGTTGCATTTCTTCCTGGGTCATAATTTCACCTCTACCGTCTTATTCACTTCAGAACTGATAGTCCGGCCCGGCCAAGTAACCAACCGCGCTTTGCCCCCTACGCAAAAAGTGGGTTGTTTCTTTACCGTAAAGCAATACGACACGTCGTCCTGCTTACTGCCGCTATATCCCGTATTGTACCATATCCGTCCGTCTTTTGTGTCGTGAATCCCCCATTGCATAGAAACGCGTACTTTTTCAAACGGACCGATTTCTTGCCCCGGCCACCCATTTTCAAAGGGTACAACAATCCGTGCAGCCAGCGAATTATAATCAAACTTTCGGAGTTGCGTGTCCGTCATTAGTACCGCTGCCGCATGCGTCTGCCCTATCCCCCTGAGTGCATTTTGTATTTTTTCAGGAGCCAGGGCGTTGCCCACCACAAACACCGGCCCATACTTTATTTTGACAATTGCCACGTTCTTATACCACTCATTAAGCAAATAAACCCGCGTGTAACCGGCTTGATACAAACCCACCGCAAGTAAAATCCCTATCAGAACCGGGCACCCAATAATTAACTCGCGCTTCCATTTTTTAATAGGTGCGTGCAGTAGGCCAAAGAGCCCCACATAATAAGCGGCTACCGTCCACCCGCTCCACGCACTGATAGAAATAGACGACAAGGGCAACGCGGAAAACCCCTGCACTACATACTTAAAAAGGCTTAAGCAGACTAGGGTAGGATAATATAACACCACGCCTATGTGACAAACACAACACACGTAATAGGCAAAACTAAGCCCTAACAGGAGCGAAGCCAATGGCACCAATAACATATTGGCCACCAGCCCCGTCAAAGAAACTTTATAAAATACGTTGGCAAATACAGGCAACAGTACCAGTTGCACAGACAAAGTCACTAAAAATATCTGTGCAAAGAACCGCACCATCCGCGGCCACTTGGCAGGAACGGGGTAGTTGGCCAGACAGATAATCAAAGCGGCGGTGGCCAAGAAAGACATCTGGAACCCCGTCTCAAATAGCGAGGCCGGATAGATAAGCAAAATAACCACGCAGGATAGCACCAACCCTTGCAATACCCCACTATTACGCCCCAGATAATACCCGCCGCATGCGCACAGCGTCATAAAATACGCGCGCATCAGTGGTGCGTCTGCCCCGGCAATCAAAGCGTAAACACCCGCTACCAAAAGAGCCACCCACAACGCTTTACGCCGGTTGACCCCGACCAGTGCACAAAGAGCCAAGGTCATTAGCGTAACAAACCCCACATTTCCCCCGGAAGCCACCAACAAATGGATGGCTCCGCTATCTTGAAATGCGGTAAAAAGTTCCGGGGATAGGTTCCCGCGCTCTCCTAATAAAATACCGCTGGCAACCGCGGCAAGTTCTGGGTCCAACCGGGCTTGAAAAGTGTGCAAAATATCTTGTCGTATGCTACGTAATATGCGATACGGCCAGGCGGCCGGTTTTACCACGCGCACTTGGCTACTTTTAATTTCGGTAAATACGTGCTTATACGACAGATATTTCTTCCAGTTAAAATTGCCCAGCAAATCTATCCCGTACGGCTCTTGCAACCGGCCTGAAATTTCCAGCGTGTCTTTCCACAAAGGCTCAAAATGGGCAAGCCGGGCATACGTATACCCTGCAGCAGGTTGCCCGTTTATGCTAAAAACTTTTACGATTACATTATTGCTTTGCGGCTTGGCAGTATAAAAATATTCTACGCGGCCCGTAAGGGTAACTTCCGGGGAAGAAAGAAACGCATGGGGGTCCAGCGGGCTGGCTGTAGGTTTATAAAAAAATAAAAGCCCTAAAATTAAGGCTATCAGTACATAAAGCAAGGGCCGTTTATAAAAATCAGGATGCATAAGCAAGGAGAAAAACCGGCAAACGAAATTAAATTTTGGTGCGGCCTTTGAGGGAATATCCCAGCGTCATCTCGTCCATGTAATCAATATCTCCGCCTAACGGCACGCCATAGCCAATGCGGGTAATTTGCGGCACCAGACTACGTAATAAATCGGCTAAATATAACGCGGTGGTTTCGCCTTCGCTGTCCGGGTCTGTGGCAATAATAATTTCCTGAATTTTAGGATCGGCTTGCTGGACACGGGCCAACAGTTCGCGCACTTTTACTTGTTCGGCCCCGCGCCCTTCCAACGGAGAAATGGCCCCATGCAAGACATGATAAAACCCTTTATAGGCGCCGGTTTTTTCAATGGCTTCAATATCTTGAGGATCTTCCACTACGCAAATTTGGGTAGCGTTGCGGTCGGGGTCTTGGCAGATTTCGCACAACCCTCCCTCGCTATAAGCAAAGCATTTAGGGCATAATACAATGGAAGATTTAACCTCGCTTAAGGCCGTAATAAATTCTTCCACCTCGCCTTGGCTGGCGCGCAGAAAATACGCGGCAAAACGCTCGGCCTGGCGCGGACCTACCCCGGGCAAACGTCTTAAAGCACGTACAAGGCGGTCTAAATGCTGCATATTAGGCCATCAACTCCCCCCCGTTAAAAATGTCCAAAATCTCTTTTACTTCTTCGGGAGCATCCGCGTTTTGGGCGGCTATTTCTTGGGCAAAGGAACCTTTGGCAAACGGCTCTTCATCCGAAATTACCGTTTTGGCAGCCGGCTTTTTAGCGGGTTGTTCTTGGGCAGGCGCGGGAGATTGCACCGTATTTCCCGCCAAGGACACGGTGATTTTGCGCCCGCTTAATTGTGACGCGGCCGCAGACAATTCCGTAAGTTTATTTTGAGCGGGGATTTGATAAAATTCTTTGCCGGGTGCAAATTGGAGCGTCCAGTTATTTTCGGTAGTAAATTCAATGGAAGAGTTCATCAATATATCGTACACAAACGGACTGTTTTCAAATTGCACCAACATTTTATCCCACACTTGGCGGTTGGAAATGACTTTATCCAGCACCGGGACGGGGGCAGATTCCGGCTCGGCCGGGACGGCGCGGCTCCTGTCCGGTTTGGCAGCCGGCATCGGTTTGGCGGCGGGCGCCTTTTTGGCAACGGATTTGCGTGCCGGCGGCACGGAGGGGGTAGAGGGAGGCAAAGGCGTTCCGTTCTCTAATGCTTCCAAGCGGCGGACAAAACCGTCAATATCCAAAATACTGTCCATAATGGTAAACAACCCCACTTCCGCACTCACTAGCGCATTATCGGAAAATTTAACTTCTTCAATCAACTTGTTTAATTTGCGGGTTAAACGGGCCAAAAAGTTGGCGGACACTTCACCCGTCAGCGAAGCGGCTCCCGCAAAAGGCTCACTGCCTTGCCCCAGCGAAAAGTAAAACAAGTCCCCCAGTAAATTTTTCAAATCTTTCAAAAATGTATTGGCATCAAACCCTTCCGCCTGTAACGTTTGAAATACTTGGTGCATTTGGGCATTATCTTTGTGGCATAAAGCCGTGGTGGCATCTATCAATAGTTCAGTAGAGGTAAGACCCAGCATTTCGCTAACTGATTTTTCGTCAATATGGTCCCCGCAATAGGCAATGGCGCGGTCCAACAGCGTAAGGCCGTCGCGCATAGCACCGCCGGCATTTTTAGCGATAATTTTAGCGGCTGCGGGGGCCAAATCAATATTTTCCGCCCCGCAAATGTCTAATAAATGGGTGCTGATTTCGTCCGCGCTCAGCGGGCGGAAGCGGAACGTTTGGCACCGGCTGACAATGGTAGCCGGTACTTTGTGTTTTTCCGTAGTGGCCAAAATAAATACGACGTGGGCCGGCGGTTCTTCAATGGTTTTTAATAACGCATTAAAAGAACTGGCCGAGAGCATGTGTACTTCGTCCAAAATAAATACTTTGAAACGATCGCGCGAAGAAGCCAAGGCAACGGTATCAATAATGGCCTCGCGCACTTTTTCCACTTGCGTATTGCTCGCCGCGTCCAATTCCAGCACATCTAAATCCGCGCTTTGGGCAATTTCAAGACATTGCGGACACTTGCCGCAAGGGTGTTCCGTCGGTCCGTTACCGGTGTGGCCGGTACAGTTAAGCGCTTTGGCCAAAATACGGGCGGTGGTAGTTTTACCGCAACCGCGCGGTCCGTAAAATAGATAGGCATGCCCGATACGCCCCAGTTTTAAGGCGTTTTGTAAGGTTTTGGAAATACTTTCTTGCCCCACCATATCCTCAAAGGTTTGGGGACGATATTTATTTGCTAAACTGACGTATTGATTTGTATTTTCCATAATTAACCTCTAAATTCTTTTTCCACACGGCGGCGCGCACTGGCAAAATCTATACTGATACGCCCGGGCCCTAACAAAGCGGCCGGCAGTAATGCCGCCAAGAGTAACATTAAAAGCGCTACATATACTTTATTAAAATTGGAGGCAAAAAACACGATGCCTAAAATCCCCGTGCAGACAATGGCTAGCCAAGCGGCCCAGCGCGTGCCCCACCCCAGCAATAATAGGAGTGCTAAAAACAAATCTGCCACCACCAGACCGATCCCTACCGTGGAGGACATGCCTAGCGCAGCGGCGTTTACTAAAAATTCCCGGTAGAATAACAAGCAACCAATCCCCACATACAACAATACCAACCCAACCAATAAACGGGTGAAAAAAATAGTGAGCGAAAAGGCTTTTTCGTTAATTTTACAAT
>ONQH01000130.1 GCA_900319885.1 Candidatus Avelusimicrobium ruminicola | reverse complement strand
TAACTAAAATCAGCGTGGGGTTATGGGCGGCAGCGTATATCAAAAATACCGTCAAACAATTTGCCCCGGCTTTGGACAAACCTTTTGTACTGGGTCTGCCTACCGGCAGTACCGTGCTGGATATGTACGCCATTTTGCGTACGTTTGCCAAAGAACGGTTGCTTAATTTTCAGCACGTTATTACGTTTAATATGGACGAATACGTGGGTTTACCCGCCGGACATCCGCAAAGTTACCACAGCTATATGCGCCGCAATCTGTTTGATCACGTCAATTTGCTACCTGAACATATCTTTATGCCCAATGGCCAAGCGCAAGACCTCATACAGGAGTGTACCCGTTACGAAGAGGCCATGGTACAAGCCGGCGGCATTGATTTATTTATTGGCGGTATTGGGCGCAACGGGCATATTGCTTTTAACGAACCTGGCACCCCGTTTAATTCCCGCACCCACGTGGCCGATTTAACCCCCAGCACCCGGGAAGCCAATGCCCGTTTTTTCCAAAATGATCTTACCCGCGTGCCCCGCCAGGCAATCACGGTGGGGATTGGAACTATTTTAGATGCCAAAGAATTACTATTTATTGCGTCCGGCGTGACAAAGGCCGCCGCAATAGCCCACCTCATTACGCAGCCGGTTACGCCGACTTGGCCGCTTACGGCCCTCAAACTGCACCCGCGTGCTACGTTGCTGGCTGATTTAGAGGCGTGTGTGCTTCTGTCCGGGGACATAAAAACACAACTGGACGAAGCTATGGAAGCGGACCCACACGCGGAACAATGGGTATTGTCCGTAGAAGATAAGGAATCGCTATGACCCAGCGCCACGTTTTACACCATGTTCACCTCATTACTCCCAGCGAGGTATTACAAAACGTCAATGTGTGGATTGAAAATGAGCGCATTGTACAAATCAATTCCGCTTTACCCAACACGCCGGACTGGCAAGTAACTGATGCCAAACAAGCCTATATGCTGCCGGCATGGATTGATTTACATATCCACGGAACGGGTGGATTTGGCCCGGAACAAGGCACTCCGCAAGCCCTTTTAGAATTATCTACCGTGTTAGCCCGTCAGGGAGTAGGCGCTTTCTGCCCCACCTTGTATTGTGCCCAGCCGGCGCAAATGGCCGCACTATTACGCCAATTAACCCCGGCGATTGGCCGGGAAACCGGTGCCAAAATACTGGGATTTCACTTAGAAGGGCCCTTTATTTCTCCCCAAAAACCGGGTGTGATGAAACCGCAAGATATTGCCCCGGCCAACCTGCCAGATTTTCAGCAAATTTATGACGCAGCCGAAGGGAAAATAGCCCTTGTTACCCTAGCGCCGGAACTGCCCGGCATAGACCCGATTATCCAATTTTGTCTGCAACATCATATTGTCCTGCAAGCCGGACATACCAACGCCTCGTATGAGCAAATGCAAGCCGCGTTTGAAAAGGGCGTACGTCGGGTCACCCACTGGGGCAACGCCATGAGCGGTTTGCACCAACGGGCCCCGGGGGTATTGGGGGCGGCTCTTATCAACCCGGATATTTCCTGCGAGGTAATTGCCGACGGGAAACACGTACATCCGGCCTTGCTGACCTTACTGCGCCAAGTCAAACCGATTTCACAAATCACCGCGGTTACAGATGCTTTACGCCCTACGCAACAAAGCCAGGGGCCGTTTATCGCCAATGGAGAAGAAGTAATGCTATGTGAGGGCGTATGGAAACGTAAGACCGACGAAGTAACTGCCGGCTCCGCCCTGACTATGCAAGGGGCTTTTGAGCAGTTATTACACGCCGGATATAGCCTGTGTGAAGCCAGCCGATGCACCAGCACTAACGCGGCCGAACTGCTTCATTTACCCATAGAGCAGTTGGGAGCAAACACACCCGCCACGTTTGTATTAGTATCCCCCACCTATCAGTTACAGCAAGTATGGTTGAACGGCCACCCGGTCTTATAACCTATTTACTTGCAATAATTTATGCAAAAACCCCGCCTTTTGGGCGGGGTTTTTAATGGGTCACTTACAAACTTAGAAAGTGGCTTTCACGAATACACCGGCTTTGTTGCTGTCGTAATCAAAGCGGTTTACGTTGGAGTGACGCGTGCGGAATTGATACCATACACCGGCAGATAACCATTCCTTAAATTGGTAGTCCAGTTCCGGGCGGACGATGAATAAATCGTCGTTGCGTTTGGTATTATCTACCCGTTTGGAATAGTGCATGTTATCCCAGGCTAACGTTAACGAAGCAGTTAATTTGTCCGTTAATTTGTGCGCGCCGTATAAGGAAACGAGCGTATCCGCAAAATAGCGGTTTACACCACCGTAGAAGGTTTCTTGCATGCTGCGTTCGCCAGATAAGCGGAGCACATCACGCATGGTGGGTTTCCATTCCAACGCTACATAATAACCTACTAAATCGTTATATTTGTTGGCACCTTCCAATTCGCGTTCATAGTCGCGCATATCGTAGGTAACTTTGGCGGTTCCGGTTACTTTGGAAGCTACTTGACCTTCCACCCCTAAACCGAGGCTGTGACCGTGGGAATTTTTCACTTTGCCTTTGCTTTCTTGGTAGTCAATATCAGAATACATATATTCAGCAAAGAAGTGCGTTTTGGCGCTCATATTGTAATACAAGCGGGTACCTAAATTGACACGGTTGCGGTTTAAGTATTGCATTTCAGATTCAAAATAGCGGTCAAAGATATCACTGGCAAAGAAACCTAAACCAAACATTTTGTCATACGAGGTGGCATAAGAGAAATACCCCGTATTGCTTAAGCGTTTGTGGCGTTCGGTTTCGGCATTGTTGGCCGGATCGGTCGTGTAGTGGATACGATCGCCCAAGTTGAATTGATCGTTTCTCAAATCTAAACCACCTAACGCTTCCCAAAAATTGTTTCTATCGTGATTTTCGGTATACGCATGATAACCTACACCAGCGTCCGCCGTTAATTTCAACCCTGTAGACGGGAATTATCACGCTTAGTCTGATTTCGGTATTGATAAGCCACTCCCCCTTTCAGGGCGGTTTATTTTTGCCCGAGCGCTTTGCTGAATATCTCCAGATGCCGCGCCGTCAGGTTTTCGTAGGTAAAGTTCCGGATTTTTTCCGAGGCGTTTTTCATCATTCTTTGTCTGAGTTCGCCGTCGCTGAGGATTTTTGTCATTGCGGCGTGCAGAGCCTTTTCGTCGCCGACCTCGGTGACATATCCCTCAACGCCGTTTTCGATCAGCTCGACCGCGCCGACGCAGCGGTTTGTTCCGATCACGGGGCAAGCCTTTGCCATTGCCTCGTTGAACACAAGTCCCCAGGTTTCCGTTTCCGAGGTGTGAACGAACAGATCGGCGGCGCAGAAGTATTCCT
>ONQH01000031.1:2046-10611 GCA_900319885.1 Candidatus Avelusimicrobium ruminicola | reverse complement strand
TGTAATAGTTTATCAATGTCGGCGAAGTGTAAACCGGTGGTGGGTTCGTCTAAAATATAGAGCGTGTTGCCGGTGCCCTTGCGGGAAAGTTCGTCGGCTAATTTGACGCGTTGGGCTTCGCCGCCGGATAAGGTGGTAGCGGCTTGGCCCAGTTTAATATACCCCAGGCCCACGTCATTAAGGGTTTGCAAATAGCGTTTAATTTTAGGAATAGCGTCAAAAAATTCCAACGCTTGCGAGACGCTTAAGTCTAACACTTCGGCAATATTTTTGCCTTTGAATTTTACTTCCAGTGTGTCCTCATTAAAACGGTTCCCGTTGCACTCTTCGCATTTGACGTAAATGTCAGGTAAAAACTGCATTTGAATTTTCAAAATACCGTCGCCTTGGCACTTTTCACAGCGGCCACCCTTTACGTTGAAAGAGAAGCGGCCAGGCTTGTATCCGCGGCGTTTAGCCTCGGGCATTTGGGCAAACAAATCGCGAATATGGGAAAATACCCCCGTGTAGGTGGCTGGATTGCTGCGCGGCGTTTTGCCGATAGGGCTTTGGTCTACAATAATGACTTTATCAATGTTATCTAAGCCTTTGATAATTTCGTGTTCGCCGGGAACGTCTTTAGCCCCGTAGAATTTGCGCGCGAGGGCCTTATACAAAATGTTGTGAATCAGCGTACTCTTGCCGGAGCCGGATACACCCGTTACGCATACAAATTTACCAAGCGGAATTTTAACGTCAATGTTTTTAAGGTTGAATTGACGCGCCCCGTGAATCGTAAGGAATTTCCCGTTGCCTTTGCGTAGTTCGGCGCGGGGCAAAATGATTTTCCGCCCGTTGAGATACGAGGCGGTGAGCGAATTTTTGTCTTTCAAAAAGTCTTTGGTCGGTTCGCTGGCTACAATTTGCCCGCCGTTTTCGCCGGCGGCAGGCCCTAACTCTACTACATAGTCGGAGGCTAAAATTGTGTCTTTATCGTGCTCTACGATAATAAGCGTATTGTCTAAATCGCGCAAGTTTTTAAGCGTTTCAATCAAGCGGTCGTTATCGCGCGCGTGCAGACCAATGGTCGGCTCGTCCAGTACGTATAACACGC
This sequence comes from Candidatus Avelusimicrobium ruminicola, assembly GCA_900319885.1. Lineage (GTDB taxonomy): Bacteria > Elusimicrobiota > Elusimicrobia > Elusimicrobiales > Elusimicrobiaceae > Avelusimicrobium > Avelusimicrobium ruminicola. Next base: position 9,518 of record ONQH01000031.1, on the reverse strand, counting down.
CGGTTAAGCCGGAGCCGATTTGCGTGGCCAGGTGAATACGTTGCGCTTCCCCACCGGAAAGAGTCTGGCTTTTGCGGTTGAGCGTTAAGTAAGAAAGGCCCACACTGTTTAGAAAGTTCAGACGGGCGTTAATTTCTTTGAGCACATCTTTGGCAATAATTTTTTCTTTGTTGGTAAGTTGTAAATGGGCAAAGAAATCTTGTGCGGCCGAAACCTGCATGGCGGAAATTTCATAAATGTTTTTCCCGTTAATTTTAACAGACAACGCTTCCGGTTTTAAGCGTTTGCCTTGGCAGACGGGGCACTCTACTTCACGCATAAAACGCTGGGTAACTTCTTCCTTTACAAAATCGCTTTCACTCTCGGCCACGCGGCGTTTTAAGTTGGTAATGACGCCTTCAAACTCTTGCTCTCCGCCGGAGATAATAGAAGTATAGGTGGCTCCCCCGGTACCGTAGAGCAGTAAATCGCGTTGCGCTTTGGGCAGTTTATTCCACGGGGTAGTCATGCTGATGTGATTTTGGCGGCAAACCTGTTTCAAAATATCATAGTAATAACCGCTCCAGGAACTTTTCCAACGGTGGGTACGGGTGGTAACCGGGTTTTCCCACGCGTCAATGGCACCTTGGTTAATAGCCAGGGTGGGGTTTGGAACAACTAGCGCTTCATCTACTTCAATTTTAACACCCAACCCGTTACATTGCGGGCAGGCCCCGTACGGGGAATTAAACGAAAATAAACGCGGCTCTAGTTCGCTAAAGCCAATCCCACAATGGGCGCACGCATTGGATTCACTATAGGTAAATTCTTGGGGCGTTTTGCCTTCGGTTTCTACAATATGCACCAGACCCTTGGCATAGCGCAAGGCATTTTCTAAACTTTCCACCAACCGCTCGCGGTCAAATTCTTCCACAAAAATTTCGTCGGTGACTAATTCAATAGTATGTTTTTTATAACGGTCTAAAACGGGGATATTGTCTAACGTAACCAGCGTACCGTTTACACGGGCTTTGACGTAGCCTTCTTTTTTGAATTTTTTGAAAAGTTCCTCGTAAGTGCCTTGACGGCCGCGGATGACAGGGGCCAAAATATAGACGGTTTTTTCATTGAATTTGCCCAGAATATCTTGCGCAATACCTTGTACGCTCCAGGCTTCTACCTTGCGCCCACATTGCGGACAATAGCGTTGCCCAATGCGGGCAAATAAGAGACGTAAATAATCGTAAATTTCCGTCACGGTGGCTACCGTGGAACGGGGGTTTTTGGAAGGGTTGCGCTGTTCAATGGAAATGGCCGGTGATAAGCCTTCAATATGCTCTACATCCGGTTTTTCCATCAGTTCCAAAAATTGGCGCGCATAGGCGGACATACTTTCCACATAGCGGCGTTGCCCTTCCGCATAGATGGTGTCAAAGGCAAGGGAACTTTTGCCTGAGCCGGATAACCCGGTGACTACCACCATTTTATCTTTGGGAATTTCTACGGAAATGTTTTTCAAATTGTGCCCTTTGGCGCCAATAACTTTAATGGACTTCATATCAACCTCTTGCCGGGGAATCGGTCCCCATTACTCTAAATATATTATATAATTTTTATATATTAACCTATAGGAGCCTGCGTGTGAAAAAACCGCTTAAATATCTCCTCTACGCCGTCGGGATGTTGCTATCTGTGGGCATCCTGGCCGTGATGATTTATCACGCCAAGGATAGTTTTGTTAAAATTTGGCAAGGCGTACGGACAAAATATCTATTTTTATCGTTATTATCTTCCGTGCTCATCTATATTGCGATGGGGATGAGTTTGTATGAAATGCTTCGCATTATGGGGCGGCGCATTAGCAAAAGTGCGGCTATTGGGATTGCCCTGGTTTCCACCACGGTCAATTATTTAATTTCTTCGTTAGGGGCCAGTGGTTTTGCATTGCGGGCCCACCTGTTAAATCGCCGGCGCATCCCCTTTGGCATGTGCGTTACGGCCAGCATTGTGATTACGGTACTACTGTATTTTGTGTTGGCGGTTATTATTTTGCAAGGGTCTATACTCATGTTGTTTAACTCGTCGGCTACTACGTTACAACTGGCTGAAAATTTTGGGTTAATTATTGGCATGTGTATAGTCTGTGTGCTGATTACGGCTTTCTTGTTCAATGACGAACTACGCTCTAAATGGTTACGTAAAGCATTTAGGCTGTTAAATAAAATCTCTTTCCATGTATTTCGGGCCCTTATCCCCAAAGACCGCTATACCGATTTCGCCGCCCAGTTGGATGAAGGCATTGACCTGATTCACAAAAAAAGACGCAAACTAACCAGTACCATTGTGTATGTCTGTGCCGATTGGTTCTTTACTATTATGGTACTCTATTTTGCGTTCCGCGCGGTAGGTGTATATATATCGGCCGGCGTATTAGTAGCCGGTTTTGCGGTAGGGATGGTTACTACCCTAATTCCCATCTTACCCAGTGGTTTGGGGGCTATGGAATTAGCCATGACTGCTGTTTTTAATCAAATGGGTATTGATTGGGATGCCGCGCTAATGGCCACACTGATTTACCGGGTGGTGTATTACGTGATTCCGGGAATTATTAGTATTTTTATTTACTGGGGACTGCAACTTTCCACCCCGGAGAAGGAATCCACCCGTAAACGCAAAAGAGGCAGAGCATGATTGAAAAATTAGACCAGTTAACACCCACGGTGCCGGCCAGTTGCTTTGTGCATCAAACAGCCACGATTATCGGTCAGGTAACTTTGGGAGAAAATGTGTCGGTATTTCCCTCGGCGGTGTTGCGGGGAGATATTGCGGCTATTACCGTAGGGGAAGGATCTAATATTCAAGACAATGCCTGCCTCCACGTAAATTACGGTGCACCGTGCCAGATTGGAGCCGGGGTGAGCGTAGGCCATGGGGCGGTAGTACATGGCAGCCGGATTGGCGACAATGTTATTATTGGGATGAACGCTGTAGTAATGGAAAGTGAAATCGGCCCGAATTGTATTATTGGGGCAGGCACAGTAATCCCGGCGGGAAAAAACATCCCGGCCGGTTCCTTGGTGATGGGCGTACCCGGCAAAGTAGTCCGCCAGTTGGAAGAAGAGGAAGTAAACGGGATTTTGCAAAATGCCCGTGAATATGCCAAGGCGATTGTTATTTATCAAAATAAAACACAAGAACTATGAAAAAAATTGTTTTAATTGAAGATTCCAAAGTATTAGGGACTGCCTTGGTAGGTGCCTTGCAAGTAGAAGGGATAGAGGCCCACTGGGCGCAAAACGGGGCAGAGGGTGTAACGCTAGTTAAACAGCAAAAGCCGGATTTGATTTTGTTAGATATTATGTTGCCCAAAATCAGCGGATTTGATGTCTGCAAACTGCTCAAAACGGATAACGCTACCTGGCGCATCCCGATAGTTATTATGTCTACCTTAACGGATGAAGAATCGCGCGAACGCGCCACAGAGGCCGGAGCGGATTATTTTATCCCCAAACCATATAATTTGCCGGAAACTTTGGCCGAAATCAAAAAATATTTGAAAATCTAGGAGGGTGTATGGCTGACGTGGAGAAAATTTATGAACTGCTGGAAATGAACGAACCGACCCGTGCCCTGGCGCTACTCAAAAACGTGCGCAAAAAAACAGCACAGGATTTGTTTTTAGAAGGCGAAGCCCATCGTCAATTGGGCTCCTTTGAACGGGCCTTAAAAACCTATGCCAAAGGGTTGGCCATTGCGGACGAAGTGGAAGGGCGTATGGATATTCTGTTGGCGATGTCGGCCTGTTATCGCACCCTCGGGCACGCGGCCCTGGCGTATGAACTGGCCCTTGAAACGTTGGAAATGGCCAAAGAACTGGAATTTGATGACTATGAAATCCGCGCCATGCAAGAGATGGGTATGTCGTTACGGGCGTGGGGCAAATTGGATGACGCTTTAGAACTGCTGGATGCGGTGTTAGCCGCTTATGTGCAATTAAAAGACTATGCGGGGCAAAGTTTTATTCACTGGGCCAAAGGGGGGATTTTCCGCCTCCAAGGGCACTTTGAAGAAGGAATTGCCCAATTTAAGAAATCTATTGCGCTGGCCAAAAAAATCGGCGATAAAATCAATGAAGCCTACGGATATTGCGGTTTAGCGGGCATTAGCCGCATTTGCGGAAAAATTGATGACTGCGTGAAAAATTATAAACTTGCCGAAAAAATCTTTAGGCGTAGCGAAGATGTATTTGGCAAAGCCTATACGCAGTGCGGTATGGCTAATGGCCTACGCCAACAAGGCAAATACGACGAGGCCCTACGTCATTATAATGTGGCGGACAAGTTGTATTCATCCATTGGCGATAAGGTAGACCTGGGATTTGTAAAATGGGGCCGCGCCGATGTATTAAAACGCAAAAACAAATTAAATTTGGCCCTGGAAGATTTGCAGGCGGCCCGTGCTTTGTTTGACAATTCGGACGAAAAACGCGGGCAAATTTTAACTAAATTGTCTTTGGCGCAAGTGCTTTACTCCTTGGGACGCACCGACGAGGCCGAAGAACTTTACGAGGCCGGCGTTAAACAAGCCAAGGCTGAAAAGTTACACACCTATTTAGAAAGTTATACCTAAGGGAATAGGACTCATAAAAAACCCCGCGCTTTTGGCGCGGGATTTTTTATTGAGTAAAATTAGGGGGTGTTCCCTCCTAAATGAGATTCAATATCGGGAGCAGATCCTCCGGTTCCGGAAGAAGAACTCGGTACGGTATAGCCGGCGGTTCGGGCCATGGGACAAAAACCGTCCGGTCCGGTACACGTTTTGGTAAGAGAACCGTTGGGGGCTATCGTCAGCGTAAGTGTCCCGCGGTTGGCGGCGTCACCGTACATCCCGGCCCAACGTTGGGCGGTCAGGGTGGCGGCTGCCGGGGTACCGGTCACTGTATAATGGAAACGTCCGTCATCACTGGGGTCAGCCATCACAATATCCCCTTCGCTCAGTCCGTCAAAGCCGGAAGCAAATGTCCCATGCTGCATATAATAGATTTGTTGGGCAGTAGCCAAATCGCCTAGTGTTTGCACCGCTTCGGCCATGCGGGAGCGTTCCACTGCTTTGGTATATTGGGGCAAGGCTATTGCCGCCAAAATACCGATAATAAGCACGACTACCAATAATTCAATTAACGTGAAACCGTGTTTCATAAGATTTCCTCCTTAAACAAAAAAAACATAAGGGACACACGGCCCCTATGCCTTACTATAAGTATAGTGCTTTTAGTCGTAAAATTCAAGGCCTATAGACTGTGTGGGCCCCTGATTTTTTAATAAATAAACGCCCCAGTTCACTACCGGGGCGTTTTAGGTTTGGTTATTCTAAACTTTATTTTTTTAGTTTATAGAATTTAGCAATGGCTTCCCAGGCTTCTTGGGCGGTATCTACGCGGATGGTGGTGTCTTCATCCGGGGAAATCACGCCGTAATCTGCCAAGGCTTGCAGATTGACTACTTTATCCCAGAATTTCCGGCCGACTAAAATTACCGGTACATCTTCTTTTTTGCCCGTTTTGACGAGGGTTAAAAATTCAAATAATTCATCATACGTACCAAAGCCGCCGGGGAACACCACGCACGCTTTGGAGCGCATAACCAAGTGTAATTTGCGGATAGCAAAATAGTGAAACAGGAACGACAAATTATCCGAGATATATGGGTTGGGTTCTTGTTCGTGGGGCAAGGTGATGTTCATCCCAATACTGCGCCCACCCGCTTCATACGCGCCGCGGTTGGCGGCTTCCATAATACCCGGCCCGCCGCCGGTTACAATGGCAAAGCGTTTGCCGGCTTTTTTGGCTACAAGTGCCCCAAATTCGCGGGCAATATCGTAATATTTGCTTAATTTGGCGACATTTTGCGCTTCTAACAATTTGTTTTTGAGTTGTTTGCTGGAAGGGTGTTTTTTCAGGGCTGCCTGTGCCTCTTTAATGGCTTTTTGCGCTTCTTTAGCAGGTTTAATACGCGCACTGCCGAAGCAAACAATCGTTTCATTGATGTTAAATTTGCGTAGGTAAATTTCCGGTTTTAAGGTTTCCAGTTCCATACGTACCGGGCGCATGTCCGCGTGTTTTAATAACTGGACGTCTTCATACGCTTTAATGTAAGAACTAGACGGAACTTTGGCTGTTTTCGTTGTTTTTTTCATACATTCCTCACTTAATTTTCCATTGTGAAATATGTTTTACGATAGCATTTTCACTAATGCCTACTTGATCATAAAGCAAAGCTGATTTGGCATGGGGAACAAATTCATCCCCAATACCTAAACGCAACAGGTGGGCGTCTTTGTTATGGTCGGCCAAATATTCCGCTACGGCCGAGCCAAATCCGCCGGCGAGCATATTGTCCTCTACGGTTACCAATTTGTTGGAACGTTTGAGGGCTTCGTCAATAATTTTAGTATCCAGCGGTTTTACAAAGCGCATATTGATTACCCCGGCATCAATCCCTTTGTCGCGCAGGGTTTCGGCGGCTTTTAAGGCCGGGTGGACGCGGTTGCCAATCGCTAAAATGGTGACATCTTTGCCTTTGGTCAGCCAGGTGCCTTTGCCCAAATCTAAGGGTTTTAATTCTTTGTCTAACGTAACGCCAAAACCGGCGCCGCGCGGGTAACGTAACACGAAGGGCGCGTTTGCGGCAAAAGCGGTTTTAAGCATGTGTTGCAACTCGTTTTCATCCGCCGGGGCCGCCAGGATGAGATTCGGGATGCTACGCAGAAAACTTATATCAAATACCCCGTGATGGGTGGGGCCGTCTTCGCCTACTACACCGGCACGGTCCAGCGCAAAGACGACGGGCAATTTCTGCAAGCAAATGTCGTGTAAAATTTGATCATAGCAACGTTGAGCAAAGGTGGAATAAAGGGCCACTAGCGGCTTTTGCCCGCCGGCTGCCAAGCCTGCGGCGAACGTAGCCGCGTGTTCTTCGGCAATACCTACATCAAAATAACGTGCCGGGAATTTGTCGCGAAACGCATCCAAGCCGGTGCCTTCGGGCATGGCGGCGGTAATCGCGCAAATTTTTTCGTCCTCTTCGGCTAATTTTAATAAGGCTTGTGAAAATGATTTTGTAAAGGTAATCGCGCCTGATTTGCCCAGAGAATCGCCGGTTTCTACGTCAAAAATACCTACGCCATGGAATTTGGTGGGGTTCTTTTCGGCGGGCTCGTAGCCTTTGCCTTTTTTGGTAACTACGTGAAGCATCACCGGCCCTTTGACGGTTTTAAGGGTTTCTAATACTTCCAACAGAGCGTTAATATCGTTGCCGTCCACGGGACCAAAATACCGAAATCCCATTTCTTCAAATAGTGTGCCGGGAAATAAAATAGAGCGAGCCCGTTTGGCCAGTTTGGCGGCGTTATTGCCCAGTTCATCAAAACGTTTTAAGAAGTTGGTCGCTTTTTCTTCGGCTAATTGTACATATTTTTTGGTAAGTAGTTTGGTG
>ONQH01000031.1:0-2022 GCA_900319885.1 Candidatus Avelusimicrobium ruminicola | reverse complement strand
GCGTTTTGCATGGCTTCATAGGCCATGCCGCCGGTTAAACAACCGTCACCTACTACCGCAATTACGCGGTGATTTTGGTGTTGTTGATCGCGTGCGATGGCTAAGCCCAAGGCGGCAGAAACCGCCGTAGAAGCGTGGCCCGCGCCAAATACATCATATTCGCTTTCGCTACGTTTTGGAAATCCGCTCAGGCCCCCTTTGGTGCGGATGGTTTTGAACTCTTTTTGGCGCCCTGTTAACAGTTTATGTGCATAGGCTTGGTGTCCGGTATCAAATACAATTTTATCTTCGGGCGTGTTATAGACATAATGAAGTGCGGTAATAATTTCCACAGCGCCCAAACTGGACCCTAAATGCCCGCCGTTTTTGCTGGCAGTTTCAATGATTGTGTGGCGCAGTTCTTCACACAAAGTGGGTAATAATTCTTTTTTAATTAAACGCAAATCTTTGGGGCTGTTAATGCTGGGAAGCACTTTCATATACACTCCTTAATACGTGCGAGTTTTGAAAAATTCGGCCATTTCATACAAGGGCCACAGTTGTTTTTTCTTCACGTTTTTGAGTTTGCCTAACGCTTTTTGCGCGTTGGCAATAAGTAACTGGGCGTGTTTGCGGCTTCCTTCTAAGCCAAACAGGCTGACAAACGTTAGTTTTCCGTTTTCTTTGTCACTGTTAGATTTGCCTAATTGTTTGGCGGAAGCAGTAACATCTAAAATATCATCTACAATTTGAAACACCAGGCCGATACAGTTGGCGTACGTCTTAATATGTTTGAGGTCCGCCCCTTTGGCTCCGGCCAAAATCGCACCGGTTTCTACGCTACCGCGAATCAGCGCGCCCGTTTTGTTGGCGTGGATATAGCGCAAAATGGTTTGCGGGGTTGTTTCGGCGGTAGTGGGGGGAAGCATAAAATAGCGTAGCGATTTATCTGCCAATGTTTTGGAAGATTTTTTTAGTTTTTCGGCCCGCAAACTTTTGGCTTCTTGTGTGCCCATCCCTTCGGCATAGACATCTGCGGTTTGCCCGCCTACCATGCCGGCGGCCCCTGCGCAGTTGGCAAAATTTTGTAGGGCCTTAAGCGTATTTTCGGCACCAATGGCTTTGACGGAACCGTTTTGGGCAAACACTTCAAAGACGTAAGTCAGTAACGCATCCCCGGCTAACAAGGCCAAATCTTCCCCAAAAACTTTGTGGTTGGTGGGTTTGCCGCGGCGCAGGCTATCGTTATCCATGCACGGTAAGTCGTCATGGATTAAAGAGTAGGTGTGTAGCATTTCCACCGCGCATGCAGCCGGCAGTACGTCGGCAGCCTTTTTGCCAAAGGCTTCGGCGGTGGCCATTAGTAAAATAGGGCGGACCCGCTTGCCTCCGGCTTGGAGGGAATAATTCATAGAGTCCGTCAAAATCTTAGGAGCGTTTTTGATTTTGCTAATGTATTTAGTTAAGTTTTTTTCTACCAGTTTGGCACGTTCTTTTTGGTAAGTCTCAAAATTAGTCATAAAATCCTCTTTATCAGTCTATACTTGTATTATACTTAATTCTGCGCGTTATAACTGGATTTTTGTATAATGGGGGTATGGTACAATTAAACAGACCTCGTATTGGATTTTTCGGCAAAATGAACGTGGGCAAAAGTTCACTGGTCAATGCCCTTACGGGCCAGCAAGTATCTGTGGTGGCTCAACAACCGGGTACGACTACCGATCCCGTTAAAAAAATCATTGAACTAACGGGGATTGGCCCGGTGGAACTGATTGATACCGCCGGCATTGATGACAAAAGCGAACTGGGCCCCAAAAGAGTCGCCCGTACCCAAGAGGCTTTGGACCAAGTGGATTTGGCGATTTTGGTGATTCTGTGATGAGTGAAGATGAGTTATATCAAATATTTTTAAAAAATGCTTATCATAATGAAGATGAAATGCAACAAGCTGTTAATCTTACATTTTTACCATTTAATCCTTCTTCTTTTTTAGAATTAACTAATTTAATTGATAAATCAGAAAGTAATATTGATAAAATG
>ONQH01000146.1 GCA_900319885.1 Candidatus Avelusimicrobium ruminicola | reverse complement strand
CATTTCGTCCGCTTTTGCCGGACGTTTGGTAGTGGCGTTTAGGATGATCCACAGTGAGTTGCCTTTAGCGACTAATTTATCGTTGTAGTAGAGGTGAAAGTCCGCATATACTTTTAGTTTGGAGATTTCCGAAAACCACAATTCCACTTTTAAGTCTTCGGACCAAAAGGGGAGATTATTCACAAAATCCATCTGGATTTCACTAATCACCCAAATTTGGTCTTTGAGCATCAAATCGTAAGCGGCCATACGTTTTGTGGCGCAATAACGGGCAAATGTATCTTGCAAGTACATTACGGCTGAGATAGGGCGCAAACGGTGTTTGCGTACATCCATATCATCTAAAATAACGGTGTAAGTTTTTGTGTATTTATGCATAAGACTTTATTTAAGTAGGGTATCAATATCGTGTTTGGCGTGGCTCAAAATTCCTTCCACATTGGCACCATCTACGTCTAAATTCTCAGCTTTAACGCAATAGGTATCCGCTATGGCGTAAAAATTTTGGGCAAGTGCTTGTACATATCCATAGCCATAGGCGTCATTTATAATAGGCCCCCCGGCGGTAGTTACATAATAAAGCTTTTTGGCTTGGCATAGGCCGTACGGTTTGCCGTCTGCGTGGTAGGCAAAGGTGACCCCAACAATATTGATATGCTCAATGTAGAGTTTTAACAACGCCGGGAACGATAAATCCCAAAAGGGGGCGGCAATCACAATGCTATCTGCGGCGGCGAACTCTTTGGCCGGGGTTAGTAACGGGTGGTCAAAATCGCCCTGGCGAACAAGATTTTCCCTTAGAGCGATCGTTTCTTCGGTAAGCGGTAAAAGTTCGGTTGTAGCAAGGTTACGCTCGTGTACAGTACCTTTCAATTTGCTTAACAGATAATCTGCTAGTAATTTCGTGCGGGAATTCTTTCTAGGGCACGCGTTTACAAATAAAATATTCATATAATTCTTTTTATTTCTTTGATTGGGGTCTCATTTTTGTAATAAAAAAACCGGAAATTAAGGCCGTAAATACAAGGCCCAACGGATAAGCAAGAATCTTACTAAGGTGTAAACACTCGGGCGCAATTAAAAAATACGTACTGCTTACCGCGGTCATGAAAATAGCCGGCACAAGGGCAATAAAATAATTTTGCTTTTTTTGGTGCAAATAAACCGTAGCAGCCCATAGTACAATCATGGCCAGCGTTTGATTGGACCAACTAAAATATCGCCATATCACATCATAGGGAAGTTGGCTGATAATTACCCCAGCTAGGAGTAGCGGCACGCTTAAACGTAAGCGTTTTAAGAACGGTTTTTGGTCTATATTAAACCAATCGGCCAGTACTAGGCGCGAAGCACGAAAAGCGGTATCTCCCGACGTAATCGGGCAGACAATGACCCCAATCATTACAAATAATAGCCCAAACGAAATCCCGTTGAGTTTTAACGGCCCAATTGTTTTTAAGCAAATATCATATACTACACCGGCTTGACCCGCCTGTGCAAGCATTGCTTGTAACCCGGTCATAAGTCCGCCTGTTTTTTCATAGATGGCACAACCGGCTGCCGCCCAAATTAGTGCAATAATGCCCTCCATTACCATGGCCCCGGCAAAGACTTGGCGGGATTGGTATTCGTTGGTGATGCAACGTGCCATGAGGGGGGATTGCGTAGCGTGAAAGCCGGATATAGCCCCACATGCCACCGTTACAAACATCAGCGGCCAAATAGGCAAATTAGATGGGTGCAAGTTGTGCAAAGCAATTTCCGGGATGCGGTAGCCTTGCATAAAAATACCGGCTGATACGCCCAATGCCATAAGCAGTAAGCAAATGCCGAAGAAGGGATACACCTTGCCAATGATTTTATCAATCGGCAGGAAGGTAGCCATAAAATAGTACAGAAAAATAAGCGCAAGCCAAAAGTAGGTATTGGCTAACAAACTGCCTGTTGCCACATGTCCCTTAAATAAAAATACCAGCAAATTGGCAGGCCCTACTGCAAAAACGGTCCCTACCATTACAAGCAAAATGACGCTAAAAACGTGCATGAATTTTTTGACTAATGGGCCTAAATAAATTCCCGTAATTTCCGCCACAGATTGACCATTGTTACGAAGGGATAAAAACCCACAGGCAAAATCGTGTACAGCACCTGCAAAAATAGTTCCAAAGGTAATCCATAAAAACACACTAGGCCCCCACAAAGCACCCGAAATAGCCCCAAATACGGGGCCTAACCCGGCGATGTTGAGCAGTTGTACTAAAATCATCCGCCACAGCGGCATGGGCACGTAATCTACCCCGTTGGCAAAGCGAACAGCAGGAGTTTGTGCGTTTGTCGGGCCAAAAACCCGTTCTACATACTTGGCATAAGTGAAATAGGATAAGATAAGAAGTGCTAAACAACTAAAGAAACTAATCATGAAACCCTCCATATCCATTTTACAACTTTTGGGGAAGATAAATAGCGCAAGAAACCATACCCTATGTTAAAAAAACACCCCTGGCATACAGCACAGGGGCGGTAAGGCGTAATTGGTGAACAAGTTAGCAGATTTCTCCGTCACCAAAGGCAAATTGCGTTAAAGAACCGTCCTTGGCTTGTACACAGATGTATTGCAGATCTGTTTTTGCCTGCATACTGCGTACGGCTTGCGGTGCTACGCGCACGCAAGATCCTTCTTGTACAGTAACGGTTTGACCGTCTAACGTCATGGTGCCTTCGCCTTTTAAGAAAATATATACTTCTTCGTTTTGTTTGTGTTTATGGTTAAAAGGTGCCTTTGCCCCGGCAGGCATGAAATTGACGGAAATTTCACACCTGGTCAGCCCAAGTGCATC
>ONQH01000005.1 GCA_900319885.1 Candidatus Avelusimicrobium ruminicola | reverse complement strand
TTTATTGTAGGCATCCTGTTGCAAGGTGCTGGTAATAAAAGGCGGTTTGGGGTGTTGTTTTACCTCTTTTTTCTCTACTTTTACGACGGTATTAGGCCCTTTGCGTAGCAGATCGGATACGGGAGCCAGTTTCTCGGGCGCGTCAAAAACGGTAGTTTTTACTTTGTAATCTTCCGCAAAAAGTTTGTGGGTTTTGGTTTGCTCCACATTTTTACCCTTATATTTGGTGACGCGGGCCCAAAACGAAGGGGCAGTGCCTTCTTTTTCAAATTGGGCGCCAATCGTCCAGTATTCTTGCTCCTTAAAAGCGGCAATTTCTTTGGCACGTTCGGCTAACAAGCGCACCGCTACCGATTGCACGCGTCCTGCTGATAAGCCGCGGGTAATTTTTTTCCACAAGAGAGGAGAAAGTTTATACCCTACAATACGGTCCAGTACGCGCCGGGCTTGCTGGGCGTTGACCAAGTTCTCATCAATTTTGCGCGCATGGGCAAAGGATTCTTTAATGGCAGTGGGGGTAATTTCGTGAAAGAAGATACGTTGGTAGCGTTCTTTGGGTAATTTTAATAATTCAATCAAGTGCCACGCGATGGCTTCGCCCTCGCGGTCAGGGTCGGTAGCCAGGTAAATCTCAGGGGCGTTTTTGGCAAGGGTACTTAGTTCGCTAATAAGGCGTTTGGCGCGTTCCACCGGTTCATAGGTGGGGGTAAACCCGTGCTCTATATCTACGCCCATATCATGTTGGGGCAAATCGCGCACGTGACCAAACGAACTACGCACAATAAAATCATTTCCTAAGATTTTGCTAATGGTTTTTTGCTTGGTGGGAGACTCCACAATCACTAGTTTTTTACCTTTTGCTGCCATAGTATCACTTCCTTATAAAGTTAAAATTTGCTTTTACTGTATAACCCGTTTTCACAGGCTAAGAAGCCTTTGACTTCTAAATTAAATAGAAGTTCGGCGGCTTCGGGCACATCAGCCTCAATAGCCAAGGCTATTTGATCCAAACTCAGTTGCCCATCCGCTACCGCGTGCATGACTTGTTGTTCGCGGGCGGAAAGGGTTTCTTCCGGTTTGGCTGGGGTTTGCGCGGTATGTTCAAAGAAACGCGCCTCCAACCCAAAACGTTGTGCCTGTGGTATATATTCTAAAATATCCGCGACGCAAGTTACAACCCCCGCCCCCTGTGTAAGAAGAGAATTGGGCCCTCCCGATTGTAGGCTGTCAATAGGCCCGGGGACGGCTAAAACGTCTTTTCCCTGTTCTAAAGCAAGTTTGGCAGTAATCAACGCACCGGATTTTACTTCCCCTTCTATGACCACTACCGGTTGTGATAAAGCCGCAATTAAGCGGTTGCGGCGCGGAAAATGAAAGGCATTGGGCGGTTTATTAAACGGTAGTTCACTTAAAACGGCTCCTCCGTGTTCCAAAATGGCTTTTTCTAGAGCGCGGTTTTCCGGGGGATAACATCGCCCGATTCCGGTCCCTATGACCCCCACTGTGGGTTTTTTGGCGCGCACGCAGGCCGCGTGACACTCGCTGTCAATACCGCGGGCCAAGCCGCTGACTACTACCACGCCCGCTTGGGCCAGTTCACCGGCCAATTTGGCGGCCACGCGCCGGCCGTAGGGGGTAATTTTACGCGTGCCCACCAAGCCTACGCACGCTTGTTGGGCGGCGGGTAGTTTTCCTAATACATAAATAGCAATGGGAGCCTCTTTGCAGTTGCGAAGTGCCTGGGGATATTCTTCATCTTCCGGTATATAAATGTGCCCGCCTATTTGTTCGGTCTTATCCCACTCTTCTTGGGGATTGATAGAGAATGCTTCTTTGAGTAAATTAGCCGCGGTGGAAGGGTTTAAGTTGGCCTCGCGTGCTAGCGTTTGGGCATCTTGCCTTAAAATCTCTTGGGCAGAGCCAAAAATTTCTAATAGCCTAGCCAGCCAATCTGCGCGGAAATACAAAAACGCATTTAAGCGGATGCGTGCCAAACGTTCCTCGGCGCGGATGGCTGCGTTCATAGATCGGCCACTCCTTTACGGTCCAGCGGGCGATATTGCATCACTTCCACCAGGTGTTTAGTTTCTATAGCGCTTTTGCCTTCCAGGTCAGCAATTGTGCGGGCGGTTTTCAAAATTTTATCTAAACTACGCGCACTTAGGCCAAAGCGCCGCATGGCGGCCTCTAAAATGGTATCGGCCCCGGGCGGTAACTGACAAAATTGTTTAATTTGCGCGGGCGTCATAAAGGCGTTGGCGGTGGTGGGAGTACCCGTAAAGCGTGCTTTTTGGATTTCCCGCGCGGCTAAAACACGTTGACGGATTTGTGCGGAAGACTCTCCTTCCTTCTCTTGTTTCCAATCGGTAAATTTGACAGGATTTAAGTTGACGGTTAAGTCAATACGGTCTAGTAGTGGCCCTGAAATACGGTTTTTGTAGCGCGTGACCTGCATGGGGGAACAAGTGCAGGGTTTAAGGGGGTTGCCCAAATTGCCGCACGGACAGGGGTTCATGGCGGCTACCAACGTAAAGCGGGCCGGGTACGAAACCGTTTCTTTGGCGCGCGAAATGGTTACTTGTCCGTTTTCTAACGGTTCACGCAACACCTCTAAGGCGCTACGGGAAAATTCGGCAAATTCATCTAAAAAGAGGACCCCGTTATGGGCTAATGATACTTCCCCGGGTTTGGGGGTGGAACCGCCGCCAATGAGGGCCACGTTGGAAATGGTGTGGTGCGGATCGCGGAAGGGGCGCGTCGTCAAAAGGCGGCTTTTCCCCAAGAGATTGCAAATAGAATAAATTTTGGTAATTTCCAGCGATTCATCTTCCGTTAAAGGCGGTAAAATCCCCGGGAAACGTTTGGCTAGCATGCTTTTGCCGGTGCCGGGCAAGCCGATCATTAGTACATTATGTCCGCCGGCCGCGGCAATTTCCAGCGCACGTTTGGCCAAGGCTTGGCCTTTGACTTCATTAAAATCTAATAAGGGTTGAGTTTCCTGCTCTGTGGGGGGAACGTAAGCCAGTTGCACGGCACTAAGCGGGATTTTTTCTTCTAAATAGTCGGTCAGTTCCCGTAGCGTATGCGGCGTAATAAACGGGGCCGAAGAAATTTGCCCTTCCAGCGCATTAGCGGGGGGGATGACGGCGGTTTTTCCTAAATTTTTGCAAGAAATCAGCATGGGTAAAACGCCGGCGCATGGCCGTAACGAGCCGTCCAAAGCCAGTTCCCCCAGCACCAAGAGATTGTTTATTTTTTCACGCGCCAGCGCGGAAATTTGCTCGCTGGCGGCCAAAATGCCTAGGGCAATAGGTAAATCAAATTGAGTCCCGCTTTTGCGTAGTTCTGCCGGGCTTAAATTAACGGTAATACGTTTTAACGGAAAATCAAAACCGCTATTGCGGATAGCGGCTGTGACACGTTCTTTACTTTCTTTAACTTCTGCATCCGGCAGGCCTACCACCGCCAAATTAGGCAAACCGGGGGCGATGTCCACTTCCACGGACACCGCAAATCCCTCAATGCCTTTAATGGTGGCGGCAGTTGCGTTGGCAAGCATGTTAATTAAAACTCAAAACAACCGCGTTGGGCGTAATGCTAACAACCGTAAAGTAAATATTGTATTTACGGATCATCTTGGCGGTGAGTTCTTCGGGCGTGGCAATATTGGCCGAAATTTCAAACTGGGCCGCCGAGTTGGCATAGCGCACTAAATTAAAGTCTTCAATTTCGCGCAAGGTGCGCAAAATATCTTGGACTTGTTTAAGGCGTTCAATCGTATTGATATTTTTAATCGTAACGTTGTAGATTTTGGCGGAATTGATAGCGTCGTTAATAGGCTCTACCAGTTGTTTGGCAGCTGCTTCACACGCCGCGGAAATAGATTTTTTGGCGGCAATCGTATCCAACGGGTCTAAGCCGCTTTGTTGTTGGGCTCCTTCCGCTACCACGGCATAATTGTTGGTGGCATAAGCGTTCATTTTGGCGCGTGCCCGGTAAGATTTGAAGGCAGAGGTGGCCCCCGGCAAAGAGGCTAACGGGTTGGCTTCTACATCCGCCACAATGACAAAGCGGGCCCCTTCTGTGCGCGCTTTATCAATCGTGGGGTTCGGGTTTTCAATATTGTTTTGACTTAAATTATCCCCGTTTACTAAATTGTAAGGTTGTTCCTTGAGTACGCGGTAGATGGCCTGTTTGCAATCTTGCGTGAGGGAAATTTCTTCCCCTACCGTTTCGCGTGAGGTAACTAAAACGGTAGTTTTTTTGGCAAAGGCATTTTCTTCGGATTGTTTAATAATGGCTCCAATGTCTTTGACGAGCACCATGGCTTTAATTTTGGTGTACCATTCATCCCCTTTGCGGTAGGATTTTTGTACGTGCGATTTGCGGATAAAGCCGGCCGTTTTGGAGGTGATTTTATCTTCTACCAACTGGGCTTGTTCCACGGTAGTGGCGGACGAAATAAATACGCCGGCTACTTTTTCCACAGCGGCTTTTTGGGCGGCCAATTCACCGTCTTTTTTCATTTGGCGCAAGTTGCGTTCATCATACGGGACGAGTGATTCCGCCGTTACATATTCGCCTTCCCCTTTGGGGCCGATACGAATAGAAGAGCAAGCACTGGCTAGGACCAATGCACTTAATAAACAAATCAGTAATTTTTTCATTTGGCCTCCTTGGGGTCTAAACCGATTTCTTGTAAATAACTGCGGCTAAGGCGCATGATTACCGCGCATCCGCCGTCGTCTAAATATTCTGTTTGGATAAGTTCCATGCGTTTTAGTACGCCTGTAGCGGACGTGTCCACGGTGCTACCCACCGTCGTAGCATCCACAATTTGTACGTGAGACTGCAACTCGGCCCCGTACAACACCTCCGTAGCACGCTGATAAGCATGGGCAATAGCGGCTTCGCGGCTTAAAATGCGGCGTTGGGAGTCCGTTTGATGCTTGGGGTTGGCGGCTCCAAATCCGCGTACCCACAAGTAGTCGTCATCCAAAAGCGTATCGTTAAAAGAGGGGGCAATCTTGCCCTCTTTTACGGCCGATTTTAGGGTTTTGCCGCAGGCGGCAAACAAGGGGATACACACTAACAGCGCAAGAATTTTCTTCATAGTTACCTCATCAGTTCGGAAAGCACTTTTACGTAGGTGCTTGGCAAGCGGACATCTTCGTAGTTGATAATGCCGCAGCGAATGAGCATAATTTCCAACATGTGGGTGAGAATATCGTAGAAATTCTCCCGTACGGAGGGGTCGCAAGAATTAGGTTTAGGCCCTAAAATCACCGCGCCTTTCAATTTTTTGTTGTCACACAAGTTGGCAATTTTGAAAGCGGACGAAATAATGTTTTCCGTAGCGTACGAAGAGCGTACCACAATTTCAAAGCCGCCTTCAATATGCAACTCCTTGGCGCGTTGGTCCAGTGCGTAAACCATCCAATTCATCATGTCGGAGCAGTTTTGCGGGTAGAAGAAGCCAATGCGGCCCCACTCGCCATTGCCGGACATATTGAGCGTGGTGATTTCAGACGGATCTTTGTTAAGCAGTTCGCTCGTGTTATCTTCCCCTTTTGTGGCCAGTAATTTCTCAAAAATCCCGGCTTGAGATTTTTGGTTTTCGGGTAATCCGGGGAAAATTAAATTTTCCAACACTTTTAACCGGCGGATACTGCGCGTAACCGTACCCAACGTCATGTGCGGGGAACTGAAAAATTCCTCAATTTGCTTATCCGTAAGGTCTACGCCGTTTTCAAAGAGCATCTTTTTGACAATGCGGAAATGCGTGGCCCCGGTGGCCGGTTTTAATTCGCTAATCCAGCCGGAATCCAATTTAAATTGGATGAGTTCTTCCAATTTTTCCAGGCTTTCCGGCGGATATTTAGACGTGATAACGATTTGTTTTTGCGCATGCAAAAAATCGTTAAGCAGTTTGGAGATATAAGCGCGGTTCTGTTCGTTAATGGCAAGCAAGTGCACGTCATCAATTAACAGCGCTTGTACAGACTGCATAAACTTTTCAAATTTATCAATGTTGCCTTCCATGACATAGCGTTGAATCCCGCGCGAAAGGCGTACCCCGTTAGTCATAAAGATATGTTCTTGACCAAATTTTTTGCTAAAAGCATAAGCCAGTGCATTTAAGAAATGCGTTTTGCCGGTGCCTGTACCGCCGTGTAGAACTAGGGGGTTATACAGTTTCCCGGGGTTTTCAATCACGGAAACAGCAGTGGCATGGGCAAAGCGGTTTACCGACATCACCATATTGCTAAGCGTATAGGTGGGCACTAAGGGTACTTCCAAAGGCCAGTTGTGTTTTTTCAATTCCGATGTGGGAATTTGAATAGAGTGGTCAATCCCCTTTTGTTTCGGGGTAGCATGCGCCGGGGACACAGTACTACGCAAGGTTTTCGGGGTCTGTGCCGGGGTCTGCGGGGCATTATTTTTACGTCTCAAACGCAAAATCGTTTTGCCGGCCTCTGGCAATTCCGGGCTGGGCGGCGTGGGCGGTGTGTGTTTTTTAAGACGTAAAATGGTTCTGGTATGCGGCGGCTCTTGTTCTACAGGGGCCGGCTCTGGCTGTTTCCCTTCCCGCAGAGAGCGTGTTTTTTCGCCTTGTTGTTTCAAAAATTCCGTATTAAAGGTGGTTTCCAAATTGAAAGTTTTATCTAATTTGTCTATTTGCTGACGTACCGTAATTTCAGGCAAATCTTCGGCTGCATGCTCGTCTTGCGGAGGGACGGTGTCGGCCAACAGTTGTTCCTCCTCTAACGGGGTTTCCGATGAAAATTCCTCCATCATGGTTTTGGGCGGCTCTTGCGCGGCCCCTAAGGTAAAAGGCGTGCTGGAGGTAGCGGAAGCGTCCGTATCCGTTTGCGGAGCGGCCGAGGGGTTTTTTTCGTCATTGTGAGGAGGATTTGTATTGTTCATAAAATTAGTGTCTTTTTTAGAAAGTCTATCTGTAATGGTTTGTACGTCTTCCAAATCAATAATGCTGGTTTGTTCTTTGAGTTCGTGGTCAAATACATTGAAAGAACTGGTGGACGAAGGTTGTGCTCCGGTTATTTTTTGGTCCTTACTTTGCTGTACTTGCTGGGTTTTTCCGGGGGTTTGTTCCAGTTCCACAAACATATCATATTTCGTTTCTGCCGACAAAATATCTTCAATGGGCATTTTCTCCAATACGGAGCCTTCCATATCTTTAATGAGCATGTCGTTATCACTAATAGAAATGGTGCTGGGCGTTTGGGTGTCTGCAGATACGGTTTGCTTTTCTATTTTTACATTGTCTGGCTGTTCGGGGGTGGCGGCAACATCTTGCTGGGGAGCAACGGTCCTTTTTTGTAGGCCCAATTCAGCCGACTCTGCCGCCGCTAAATCCACCTGTCTATTGGGAGAGGTATTAAATAAAGGATCGCCCAAATTTCCACCCGGTACCAAGTCATCTATTTGTTTAGAGTTTGACACCATTTCTTGCACAGCCACGCGGATTTGTTCCTGGGTGTTTTCATCCATGTCGTTTGGCAGCGAAAAAGCATATGTATAGGGTGCCGCGGCGGCATTTGTCTCTTGTACGTAGCCCTTTAATTTTTTAGCCATCAAACGGGCATCCGTATCCGTACCGTCCATTAACAGTGTGTAGTGGACGGTACCGGTTTTTTGATCTATCCAATTGTTAATTTCCCAATTTTCAATCATTTGTTTTCAACGATTTGTACCCCGCCACTGGTACCAATGCGGGTGGCCCCAGCAGCAATCATAGCATCTGCATCGGCGCGTGAGCGTACGCCGCCGGATGCTTTTACTTGCATGGCAGCCGGGATGGATTTGCGCATAAGCGCTACATCCTGTACGGTTGCCCCACCTCCGTTAAACCCTGTGGAGGTTTTTACAAAGTCCGCCCCGGCCTTGGCGGCCAGTTCGCAAGCGGTTACTTTTTCTTCATCGGTTAATTGTGAAGTTTCAATAATTACTTTCAAAATATGCCCACGGGAAGCATCGCGTACGGCTTGAATATCCGCCAGTACCGTTTGGGTGTCGCCGGATTTTAAGGCTCCCATGTTAATGACCATATCTACTTCATCCGCTCCGTTGGCAATAGCATCTTTGGTTTCAAATGCTTTTGCGGCTGCCGTGCTAGCACCTAAGGCAAAGCCAATGACGGTGCACACTTTTACGCCGCTGCCTTGTAGGGCTTTTTTGGCAAAAGGAACCCAGTAGGGGTTTACGCAAACACTGCAAAAGCCATATTGGCGTGCTTCGTCACACAATTTGGCAATTTGTGCTTGTGTGGCGGCGGGTTTCAAAAGCGTATGGTCAATATATTTAGCAATATTCATAATTAGTTGAAGTTAATAATACGGGCAAATTTCTCAGCGATGAGGGACTGACCGCCCACTAAGGCGCCATCCACATCGGGTTTAGCCATAATTTCATCTACGTTGGTATCTTTTACACTGCCTCCGTAGAGGATGCGGGTGGCCTGTGCAAAAGCGTCCCCATAAGTTTTGGCTAGTTGGGCACGGATTGCCGCGTGTACTTCTTGGGCTTGATCGGGCGTGGCAGTTTTGCCGGTACCAATGGCCCACACGGGTTCATAAGCAATCACTAAGCCTTTTAATTGTTCGGCGGTAAAGCCTTTGAGGCCATTTTCTAACTGAGCGGAAATTACGTCTAAGGTTTTGTTGGCTTCGCGTTCGGCTAAGGTTTCCCCTACACAGAAGATAACCGTTAAGTTATGGCGCAAGGCGGCGGCCACTTTTTTGTTCAAAATTTCGTCGGTGTCTCCAAATACGCTGCGGCGTTCGCTATGGCCGATAATGGTGTGAGTGGCCCCGGCCTCTTTGGCTTGCACGGGGGAAACTGCGCTGGTGAAGGCTCCTTTGTCTTCCCAATGTACGTCTTGGGCTGCAATTTTAATTTCGCTGCCTTTGGCGGTGTTGGCCGCTACGGCTAAGGCTGTATAAGACGGAGCAATAATAATTTCGGCGTTATTTTTGTTCCCGGCTTGTTTCAACGCGTTTACCAAAGCGGTAGCCTCGGCGATCGTGTTGTGCATTTTCCAGTTTCCGGCAATAATAGGTGTTCTAGACATAATAGTTCCCTTCCTTAGTAAAATTAAATAGGATTCCCATAACGGGATACTCTCTTCTACATAGTATCAAAAAAGGGCCCGAAAAACAATATTCTTGTGCCATTATGCCGCATTTGTATAGGTCTTTGGGCCTAATACCCTTTAGAACCAAATACCCTGGAAATCTTATCCCGGGGCATTAAACTATAAATATTAGCTATACGATTAGGGAGAATACTATGCAAGTAACTAAAAAAATTGTGTTGGGTGTTATGTTTCTTTTATTGGCGGCAAGTACGTTTTCTCTTGCAAAAGGGGGCGTACGGGAATCGGCTGTAGCGTATAAGACCGTTATGCAGAAGATTGCAAGTTGTAATATGGTAGATCGTTGCGGGACCTGGTTAATGGAATTGTCCATCCCCTCAAAAGGCAATAAAACCAAGTCTTATCCGGAGATTGCCAACGCACTAAATAAGAGCCCTGTATTTAATACCTATACTATCGTATTATTGGACGGACCCTTCTTGCAAAAGGATGTCCGGCGGGATTTGGTACATTTCTTATCATACCCTTACCAGGAAGTCCCTTTTACTACCATAGATGAAGATGCAGTCTACCGTTTTTCCTTTGCGCGTAGTGGGCAGGCCTGGGCCACCGTAAAGATCCTTGAAAGAAGAGTGTATGTATATCAATCGGCCTTTCGGGATGCTACCAAAGACCCGATTAAACATTACATTCTTCCGCAGTAACTGCACGGTAGGGGCCTTGTAAAAGCATCCCCCAAAGCACGGGAAAAATAAGGGCTAATCAAACCGAAGCATATCGGTATATTCTTTGAGGCGTTTATTGATGATGGCCGGTGTTAAACTGGCCAAGCGCACCACGCTAAAGGACTCAATTGTAAAAGAGGCCATTACGTTGCCAATCATCATAGCGCGTTTAATGGCGTGGATATTGTTCCAGTTTTTAAGGCTTGCCAAGTACCCGGTAAAGCCGCCCCCAAAGGTATCGCCGGCCCCGGTGGTATCGTGTACGTGTTCTAAAATGTAGGGGGGTAACTGGGCAATGCCTTTGGCACTTACCAGCATAGACCCGTTAGAACCTAATTTAATAATGACGTATTTGACCCCTTTGCCCAGCAACCATTTCCCGGCTTGGATGAGGTTATACATCCCTGTAAGCAACCGTGCTTCGTTCTCGTTCAAAAAGAGTACGTCAATTTGTTTGATTACTTTAAGTAGCGTCTCTTTTTTAGAAGAGATCCAATAGTTCATGGTATCGCACGCTACTAAACGCGGATGTTTTACTTGTTTTAATACGGAAAGTTGCAGTTCCGGGTCAATGTTAGCCAAAAAAACAGATTTGGCGTTTTGTTGTTCTTTAGAAAGCACGGGCTTGAAGTCCTTAAATACATTTAAGTCTGTAAACTTGGTAAATGCGGTGTTGAAATCGGCATCATAACTGCCGCCCCAGTGAAACGTGAGCCCGTTTTTTACTTCCAGACCCGTCAAGTTCACTCCACGGCGGATAAAAGGCTCGCGATATTCTTGCGTAAAGTCTGTACCTACTACCGCAACAATTTCGGGTTGCGCAAAATAACTGGCGCAAATAGAAGCATAACTGGCCGCTCCGCCTAATACACGTTCGGCACGCCCATTGGCATTTTCAATGGTGTCAAACGCAACAGAACCAATGACTAGCACCTCGTTTTTATTCATAATTAGTCTAAAAAGGTTTGAATTTTTACAGTATTATTGAAATCATCCAAAAACGCTTTTTGGGCGGTCTCCATCTTGGTATCCATCAAGGCGACGGCAAAGTCGTTTTTGTTTGCGTCAAAATCAGTTACATTTCCGTGTTGGGTTTGATAGGCCCATTTTATCTCTTGAGGTGTTAATTTATATAGGGAATACAACGTTTGGCGGAAACGGTTAGCCAGTTTATCACGGCGAAGTTGGTTTTCAAATTCGGCCGGCGTGGTATGAGCGGAAGAACGCAACGCATATTCATATTGCGCTTTGTCAAAAGTGCCATTGGGGGCAAACCACGGAGAGGTTTTAATATCATAGGCCACTTCGTAATCAGCCACGTGTAACCCCGCTTTTTGGGCGGCTTGATTAAGGATTTCTTCGCTTACCATGGAAGATAAAACCTGTTGTTGTAAAAATTTCAACATATCTTCGTCTACTTCAATGCCTTGGTTGCGCAGTTGGGTAGCACGTTGGTCCGCCAAGCGGTATAAATCGCGCGAAGAAATTTGTTGGTTCCCTACTTGGGCCGCAGTTAACGAAGCGTTACTGCGCGAATAGGCACTTAAACCTAAGTACGCAATACTGCCAATAAAGAAAAATAGGGTAATAATTAGAATAGATTTTTTATGTTTAATAAGAAACGAAATCATAATTTTTCACTCCGTAATTAGTTGTTTTCTGTGGGCAATTCCCCGGGTTTTTCCCCGATGGTACAATGCCCGTCAATGCTACTACCTTCTTCTACAATCATTTTCTTGGCGCGTATATCTCCGTGGATGGAGGCTTTGCCAAGCACTTCTAACATTTCGGCGCATACATTCCCTTCAATAGTGCCGCCACAAACTACAATCTCAGCGGTCACATCACCGACGATTTTGCCGCCATCTCCTACAATGACGTGCCGGGCATTATCTACTGAGCCTTCCAGCGTGCCGTCTACCCGCAAGGAGCCTTGTACGTTTAATGTTCCTTGGAAGTAACATTCCGCACTCACAACGGAAAAATGTTCGCCTGAAGCAAAATCAGAATCTTTTTTCAAAAATCCCATGAGTCCCTCCTAAATTACTTAAAATAGTTGCGCGGATTGACCGGTTGTCCGTCTTTCCACACTTCATAGTGCAAATGCGTTCCGGTAGAATGCCCACTAGAACCCATTGTAGCAATTTTATCGCCCCGTTTGACCACATCGCCTGCTTTTACTTGAATCCCCGTCGTGTGGGCATACAAGGTGGAATAGCCAAACCCGTGGTCCACTAAAATAGCCTGGCCAAAACTGGGAACCCAACCGGCATGGCGTACCACACCGTCCGCCGTTACAAAAATAGGACTATCCGGCAGGCCGGCAAAGTCTACCCCGTTGTGCTTTTTAGAGGTGCGATGCCCAAACGGATCCAACCGGTATCCGTACCCCGAACTAATACGCGCGTTGGAGGGACGGATGGAAGGGGTTGAGTTAAGGCCTTCTTTTTTATTGGCAAAATACCAGGCAATTTCTTGAAAACTGGCCAAACGCGTTTTGGCGTTTTCTTCTAAAATATCTACGTATTTTCCAAATTCTTCGGGTTCTAAGTCCTTAAGGTCCGTGGCAAAAAGTTCTTTGGCGTGTTGTTCGGCGCGGGCCTGTGCTTCTTCCAACCCTTTGGGTAAGTTGATAGATTTGCTGCCCGGCATCCCTAACATTTGGCGCATCTGGGTATCAGTGGTGCGGGTTAGTTCCAGGTATTTGCGGCCACGTTCCAACTCGTCGGCAATGAGTTGCATTTTCATACGCATAAAATTGTTATCGGTTTTAAGGATGTTGTAATCATAGCCGCGTATAAAAAACAGTAACCCGGCGCCCGTGATGAGCAGCCACGCAAGCGCTACCACAAGTAAGGTTATACGACGAAATTTGAACTTAAAACTGGCTCCTTTGCGCGGCATGACAAGGATGTCCACCCGCTCCCCTAAGAAACCCGCTAAAGTATTGATAAAATTGCTCATCTTTTGTATTCTATCATATATAGACCTGCGAGGGAACTATAATTAAGGAGAAATTATGAAGAAAATATTACTCTTAGTATGTACGGTTTTATTTGTGGCGGCGTGTTTTCCTAAATTGCCGGAAATCGTCACGCTTCCGTCTACGCAACTGCCTGTTGTAACGGACAAGACTACCTTGTGGCAAAGTGAAGATTATCAAGGTAAACCGATATTGGTTGTGTTTATGGGTTCTTGGTGCCCGTGGTGCAAAAAAACTATGCCGGCTGTAACTGCCTTGAAGACAAAATATGGTGACCAAGTAGAAATTGTAGGTGCTTTTATGGATGAAAACCCGGAACCGGTAAATGATGCTATGCAAGCCAACGGTTTTACGGGCAAAGCCTTATATGATGCCGGGGAATTGGCCGAAGGCCTGGGTGTAAATGGATTGCCGCACACGATTTTGTTTAACAAAAAACACCAAGCCGTTAAAGTGTGGGAAGGCTACCGCCCGGATATGGAAGAAGTGGTCAGTGTAGAAATTGACAAACTGGTAAAATAAAAATTATTAAGTAATCATATCCCCACCAGTAAGGTGGGGATATTTTTTGTGAAATAAAAAACCGCCGTTTGGCGGTTTATATTTTTACCGGGGAAGGGACTTCCCTGCGGTCAATTTTCTTACGGAAATTGCCTCCGGGCCGGCCCTCGCGGTTTTTGCCTTTCGCGCCTTAGTCGCTCAAACAAAAACATCGCTGCGGGCTTCAAGCCCCTTACGCGCATAAAGCAGTTTATGCGCTCCCCGATTCAAAATAAAAAACCGCCGTTTGGCGGTTTATATTTTTACCGGGGAAGGGACTTGAACCCTTAAGCCCGTGCGGGCAATAGTTTTTGAGACTATCCTGTATACCAATTCCAGCACCCCGGCTTAAATTGATATATTTATTATATCATATTTATGGCATTGTTTGGGATAAATTTAGATAGCGACTAAACAAATATTTAATTTGTTGGCCATTTCCACTACTTCTTCCAAATCCATCACCAGGGTTTTTCCGGCTTCAAAAGCCAAAATTCCAAATTTGGCTTTATGCACGTGTTTGAGTGTCGTTTTCCCAATGACGGGCAAATCGTACCGGTCATCTTGATTGGGGCGTGCTACTTTGACCACTGCTACGCAGGATTCTTTTTCTGCGGACTTTTTATAAAGTTCTCCGGCACGTTCAATACAGCGGTCCGTACCTTCCATCCCTTCCACCGCAATGACTACTTGTTGGCTTACCACACAGGTCAGTCCAATATCCAGCGCGGCCATTTGCTTAGCGATATGGAAACCATAGTCTATGGTCTTTTGTTCTTCGGCAGTAGGTTGGCGTTTGGATAGCACGCCTTTTTTGGGGAAAAATTCTTCCAAAAACAGCGCCGAATTTTGAAATTGGATCCCTTCTTTGGCACATTCTTCAATCACACGGGAAAGAATATGCTTGGCTTGCATATTTTTAAGCGAGGCCAAAAAGGCAAGACCGCGTTTGTCAGGCATTAAATTGGTAAAGATAGAGGTATGTTGCACCCGTCCCGCCATGACTACTTTAGTTACGGCGTGCTCTTTCAAAAAGTCAATGCCCGCGCCCATTTGCCCTAAGCGGATAGATTTGAACTCC
>ONQH01000101.1 GCA_900319885.1 Candidatus Avelusimicrobium ruminicola | reverse complement strand
TACTTGTATATTTTATAATTTTAGGCAAAATGACACAAGTACCAATCAGCGTTATTTCACCAAATACCCCGGGATTGCACCCGGGGTATTCTGTATGTCTGTTAATGAAATAGCCTATTTTACCGATAAACATAGCGGGTTTCGGTAGTATATGTGCTCTTGCTTTTAATATCGCCCAAACTTTCGCAAATCCGTTTTTCTATAGTCCCTTTTGCAAAACAAACCCGCTCCCCTCTCTTATATGATACATTTGCAATCTTGGCATCTCTAAAAAAACGTAAATAACGTAATTTTTTTGTGGAGGTCATATACCCCGCCTGTACATTGGTCGCCCCGTCATAAATACCATAGGCCCAATTCCCGGGGCATCCGTAATATTTCCCGTAGGTCTCCCGTTGGGGCGTACAAACAGATTTTGGAGCAGGAATTTCTAAAGTAGCCAAGTCATCCGTATAGCTGCCATGCGTCATATAATATAATTCCACAGACTGGGCAGCCTGTTGTGTCCACGCAACTGCTTCCATCATTTTGGACTTTGCTACTGCCAGTTGATATTGTGGCAAGGCAACAGCTGCCAAAATACCAATGATTAAAATAACTACTAAAAGTTCAATCAAAGTAAAACCATGATCTTCTTTCATGAAAAACTTAGATAAAAATACATCCGTTGGATTTTTTGTATTTAACATAACAGTTTTATTATACTATAAAAGATATCTTAATTATCTATAATATAAGTATGGCTAAAAAAGCAAAAAAAACAATTTTACCTGCCATAGACGGTTGTACCGCTTTTATCCGGGGCGCGCTTACGCTTACAACCGGGTGGCTGGTTTTTCTGGTCAGTCTTTCGTTTTTTACCGCCACGTATGATTCCGCACACGTTAAATTAACACTTTTACAAATAGGCGCCACGTTATTACTGACGTTATGGGCAGCGTTAAAAATTACTGAGCGCAAAAATCCATTTGTGCGTAACACGTGGATTTTTTTAGCACCGCTATTTATATATATAGGTTGGCAAACACTTAGTTTCTTGTGCTTTCCTTATAAATTAGAGGCGGCTGAAGAATTTATCCGTTTACTGATGTATGGCACCATTAGCACCCTAATTGCTTGTGAATTTACCCTCCAAGATATTCGCACACTTACTAAATTTATCCTCTTGTCGGCCTGGATTGCCTTTGCTTACGGGCTGGTACAAGTGCTGGCGATTTGGTGGCCTTCTGCAGACTTTTTACTCTGGCATAACTTCTTTGCCGGGCGTACCTTTTCCACGCTAGCAAACCCTAACTTTTTTGGCGCATTTATCGTGTTTACCTCCGCCCTGATTGGAGCCGAATTTGTGCGTACGCGCCAAAAAAGGCTACTGCTACTACTGGCCATCGGGTTAATAGACCTCTTTTTTACGGAGAGCAAGGGCGCGTGGCTGGCCTACGGAGCCATGGCCGTTTTCTTTACGTTTGCGTACACCAATTTTTTGGCTCCGCTCAAAAAACACTTGGTAAAAATAAATGTGATTGCGCTAGCCTGTTTACTGCTGGCTATGGTGGGAGCCGGAATTTATTGCGCCAAGCGTTTTCAGTCCGTCAGTTTCCGTACGTATACGTGGATATCTTCTTTTGAAATGGTAAAAGATGCCCCCCTTCTAGGTACCGGACCGGGTAGTTTCAAACTGGTGTATCCGGCCTATCGCCGTCCTCAAATTTTTTATATTGAAAACGCCCACAATAACGAAACCCAACACGCCGAAAATGAATATTTAGAGCAGGCGGCTACCGGCGGGATTGTAGGCCTGGCACTCTTTCTATGGTTATTTGCCTTTTTATTTACGTGCACGTTCAAAAATCTCAAAAATTATACCCCGGATAAATCTTCTGCCGAAGATAAAAACATGTGCGTGTATTTGCTTGGGTATGCCGCCGCAATAGCCGGTTTATTACTGCATGCCTTTGTGGACATCAGCCTACACTTTGCTTCCAGCGGTCTGTTATTGGCGGTATTTGTCGGCGTTATTTTGGCCCTTTGTATGCCTCGGGCTGAAAATTCTCCCACCCCTGCCCAACCCGCTGTGCATCCGCGTTGGTTACTGGTAGCGCGCGTTGTATGTGGGGTAGCGGTACTGGCGGCACTTGGCTATGTATGCGTAGAGTTTAAGACGATTTTAACGCACTTAGCGTTAACAGGCTTAGGCGAAAAATTACTCTATGCGTTGGCACTGATTTCCTTTGCCGGTTGTATCTTGGGTACGGGGTATATGTACCTACGGATCCTCTGCAAAACAACCCGCGTATGGGTATGTGTGGTGCTGTTTGCCTCGCTGGGGCCTTGTCTGTTTTTCTTTAATCTATTCACCGCGAACCATTATTACAGTTTAGGGGTAGCACTAATCAATTTGCAACAGCCTTACGCCGCTTTGCCGGCGTTTACCGATGCTATTAAACGCAATCCGTTTTTGGCTGAATATCGCCAATACCGCGCCAACGTATTTGCCACCACGTTGGATTTATCCAAACGCTTTAATGCAGCCTTGGGCGACACGGATGTTCCCCGTACCGATTATGAACGCGCTCTAGCGGACCTTGCTTTTGTACAAAAACACAACCCCAATCACGCGCTTTTACACCAAGAAAAGGGCCAGTTATATTATGCGTTTGCCATGCGCCAATTAGCACAGGCACAAGCCGATCCGCAACAGGCTTTCTATTACAATCAGTTGGCAACCGATAATTTTGCCCACGCCAAACAAGCGTTTCTGCAAGCGCTCAAATTAGATCCGGTCAATGTAAATACCTACTTACTCCTGATTAACATGGCCTTATTGCGCCATGACGTATCGGAAGCGCAAAACTGGGTTCACGCGTACCGGCAAGGGCCGGCGGACGTAACGGAAGAAGAATTTTTGAATCGCAACCGGCAAAACCCGCAAATGCAGGCCGTAGAAGAACACATCGCCCGCCTAAAAGCGGCATTAAACCCATAAATTTGATAAAATAGAAGTAACCTGATTTTATACGTAAGGAAATGAGCACATGATTATTCTTTTTCTAAACTGCGGAAGTTCTTCCGTCAAATACAGTGTTTACGATTGGGACCAGAAAAAAAGCCTTTGCGCCGGCGGTGTAGAGCGTATTGGGATTGAAGGCTCCCTTATTACCCACGACAGACCGGGTAAATTATCGGTAGAAATCCGCAAGCCCCTGGCTAACCACAAGGATGCTATTAACTTAGTGATTGATACCCTCACGGATAAGGAATACGGGGTCATTGAAAACGTTAACGTGATTAGTGCGGTAGGGCACCGCATCGTACATGGCGGCAAATTTGCCAAGTCCGTCATTGTAGATGACAGCGTAGTGGAAGAACTGCGCAACATTTCCGACTTGGCTCCCCTGCACAATCCGGCCCATATTATGGGGATTGAAGCCGCACGCGCGTTACTGCCTAATGTAACCCACGTGTGCGTTATGGATACCGCTTTTCACCAAACTATGCCTGCCTCGGCCTACATGTACGCCTTGCCGCGCAAATGGTATACGGACTATCAAATCCGCCGTTACGGGTTTCACGGATCTTCCGTACTCTATACTTCCCGCCGCGCCGCGGTACTGATGGACAAAGAAGTAGATGAAATCAACACGATTGTATGCCACCTTGGGGCCGGCGCCAGTGTAACCGCCGTAAAAAATGGGCAGTGTATTGATACCAGCATGGGGCTCACCCCCTTAGAAGGTTTAGTCATGGGTTCCCGTTCCGGCGATATTGATCCTTCCGTGTGTTTCCACATGATGCACAAACTCCATATGTCCCCGGACGAAATGTACACGATTTTGAATAAAAAGAGCGGGATGTATGCCCTCACCGGGGATCGTTATTCCGACCAACGGGATGTGCGTAAAGGCATCAATGAAGGCGATGAACTTTGCAAATTGGCTGTAGAAGTACAAGCCCACCGCATCCGCAAATATATCGGGGCCTATATGTTGGAATTGGGCCGATTAGACAGCATTGTCTTTACGGCCGGCATTGGCGAACGTGCCCCGGATGTACGGGCCCGCGTCTTAAAAGGCCTTGAAAATTTCGGCATCATTATAGACGAAGAACGCAACGAAGCCGCCAACACCAACAAAGCCGAATGCCGCATTTCGGCAGACAATTCCCGCGTGAAGGTATTTGTCATCCCTACCGACGAAGAAATTGTGGGCGTGCAAGATATTGTGGCGTTGCTGGCCGGTACGTATGATGTATATACCAAGTTTAGGTATATCTTCCAAGAGAAAGACTACCGCAATAAACTACGCGACGCCGCGTTTATAGAAGACGTTAAAAAACGCCCGTCGTTATTAAAAGCTGCTATTAACCTGCCTGAAGCGTTAAAGCAGGAGTTAAAAAAATGATTTGTGCCGCCCGTTTGTGTAAATTCAAACGGGCTTTTTTTTAAGATAGCAAGAGGAGAAAACACCATGTTAT
>ONQH01000105.1 GCA_900319885.1 Candidatus Avelusimicrobium ruminicola | reverse complement strand
TAATAATGATTAAAAATAGAAAAATATATGTTTGTGACAAATGTAAAAAGGAAATTACTGGAGAAGTTTTTGATATAGCTTTTGGTGTTTATAATAGACTTGATGAAGTAGAAGACTGGGATGGCAATGAGTTTCATCTGTGTGAGAGCTGTGTAACAGATATTCTTAATTCTATTGATAACTATGATAAGAATCCTTTTAAGGAATCAACTTGTTCATTTACAGGAAAATTTATCCCAAATGATGGAGTAGCAACATCTCCTTTTAAAGAAAATGAACCTTTTACTTTTTGCTTATGGGATTGCTACCGCCCGCAAGACGAACACAAAAAATTGTGGCAGGCATTTCCTAACCCCAGTTATGTGGCTATGCCCAAAAAAGGCTCACGTCATAGCCGCGGGATGGCGGTTGATTTAACCCCGTGTGACTTTAACGGTCGTCCCCTGCCTATGCCTACGGATTTTGATAATTTTACCCAGCGTGCGCACATGGACTTTTACAATTTACCGGCCGACATTTTAGCACGGCGAGAAACGCTTAAAAAAATTATGACAGCCGCCGGATTTACCTACACGCGCACCGAGTGGTGGCACTTTGACAAACGCGGCTGGAAACACAAACCGCTACTCAATATCCCTTTACCGTAAAAAACCCCGCCTTTTGGGCGGGGGTGTTTAGAAATACTGCTTATTTACATTTTAATACGTCGGGTGACGGTTTCCTTCTTGATACATTCAATCAGGTCGCCTTCCTGCACGCCTTTGAATCCTTCAATCAAGATACCGCACTCGTAACCTTTTTCCACTTCTTTAACGTCATCTTTGAAGCGTTTAAGGCCTCCGATTTTGCCGCGGCCTACTTCTTCGCCATTACGTTTAATGCGCACTTCATAATTGCGCACCATAGTACCGCTATCCACCAACGAACCCGAAATTAAGCCACTGCTTAACTTCATTACTTTCTTAATGGTGGCGGTACCTACCACGTTTTCTACTACGTCCGGCTCTAACAAGCCTTCCATAGCGGCTTTGATATCTTCCAACAATTCAAAGATAATCGTGTAGTTGCGGATTTCAATGCCTTCGCGCTCGGCTTCCGCTTGCGCCTTGTGTTCCGTAGAAACGTGGAACCCAATCACTACCGCATTACTGGCCTTGGCCAAGAGAATATCACTTTCGTTGATGTTCCCCGGCGCGGATAGCACAATATCCAGTTCCACCTCGTCAGACGGGATACGAAGTAACGCGTCTTTAATAGCCTCAATGGAGCCCTGCACGTCGGCTTTGAGAATCAGGCTTAACTTTTTGACTTTGTTGCCTTCTTCGTCCTCTTTCCCCAGAGCCATTAAGGACATTTGCTTACGCGTGGCTTGTGAATCTTCCTTCTGCGCCAGTTTGCGTTTTTCGGCAGCGTAGCGGGCTTCTTTTTCGCTCTCCATAATGTAAAGCGTATCGCCCACTTGCGGCGGTTCGCCGTTAATGCCTAAAATTTCCGCCGGCACGCTGGGACCGATTTTTTGGTAGCGTTGGGAATTTTCGTCAATCAGTGCGCGGATACGACCGTAGTTGGTCCCTACGAGGAACGGATCGCCCACCTTCATCGTACCTTTTTGTACGAGTACGGTAGCCACTACGCCGCGTTTATTGTCGCGTTTACTTTCCAAAATAACGCCTACACCCAAGCGGTCCGGGTTGGCTTTAAGTTCCATCATTTCCGCCTGCAGCGCAATCATTTCCAAGAGTTTATCAATATTGATATGTTTCTTGGCGGAAATTTCCACGTAAATAGTATTGCCTTGCCACTCTTCGGGCACTAAACCGCGGGCGGACAAATCCTGTTTTACACGGTCCGGGTTAGCACCGGGCAAATCAATTTTATTGATAGCCACAATAATTGGTGCGCCGGCGGCTTTGGCGTGTTCCATAGCCTCAATGGTCTGCGGCATGATACCGTCCGTAGCGGATACCACAAGCACTACAATATCGGTGGCTTGTGCCCCACGCGCACGCATGGCGGTAAAGGCTTCGTGGCCGGGCGTATCCAAAAACGTCAGCACGCCGCGCGGCGTTTTTACACGGTACGCGCCAATGTGCTGGGTAATAGCACCGGCTTCACCCGCTACTACGTTTGATTTGCGGATAGCGTCCAAGAGGCTGGTCTTACCATGGTCTACGTGGCCCATAATGGTAATTACGGGGCTGCGCGGTTTTAAGCTGGCCGGGTCATCCTGCACTTCCATCACAGCGGCCGCTTCTTTCAAATCTTCCTCTACCATTTCCGCCACAAACCCACACTCATCCACAATGAGTTCAATCATGTCTTTTTCCAAGCGTTGGTTAATGGTGGCAAAAATGCCCATGCTCATCAACTTTTTAATAAAATCGTTGATTTTGAAATTCATCTTTTCCGCCAAATCTTTGACGGTTGGATTACCCACAATACGCACCGTCTTCCCCGCCGGTTTTGCCGGGGCGGCCGGTTGTGGTTTAGGCGCGGTCGGTTGCTGCGGTTTGGGTTGTGCTTGCACCGGGGCCGGCTGCGCTTTAGGTTGCTGGACTACCGGTTTAGGGGCAGGCTGCACCACCGGTTTGGGCTGTGCCACGGGAGCCGGAGCCGGTTTTACCACCGGGGCCGGTTTCGGGGTCACATTGACGGGGCGCGGTTGTTCCGGTTTCGGAGCCGGGGCCGGCGTAGGTTTTGCAACAGGCGCCGGTTTAACTGCCTCTTGCGGTTTGGGGGCCGCAGCGACCGGTTTTACCACCGGTTCTTGCGCGGCAACCGTTTTTACCGTTTTTTTGGCAGGCGCCTTTTTGGCCGTAGATTTCGTTGTTTTAGCAGACGTTTTTTTGGCGGTCGTCTTTTTAGCCGTGGTTTCCTTTTTAGCCGCTGTTTTCTTAACCGCGGTTTTGGTAGCGGTTTTTTTGGCAGCCGGTTTTTTCTTAGCGGGGGTTTCGCCCTCTTTAGTTGTTTTCTTGCTGGTTGTCATCGGCTACCTCCTCGGCAGGTTCCAGGTGCTCGGCGATATATTTTTTGGCGCCTTCAATAATTTTAGCGGCGGTTTTATCACCAATATCTTGCACGGTGCACAAATGTTCCACTTCTACATTGGCTAATTTTTCAGCGGTTGTAAAACCGGCCTTTTGTAACAGTTCGGCCGTCTTGGGGCCAATGCCTTCAATGCTGGCCAATACCGCTTGAATAGACTCCGTCGCCTTCTTTTCTTCGGTGGCTTTTTGGCTTTCGCTCTTTACGTCCAGTTCCCATCCGGTCAAGCGGGAAGCCAAGCGAATATTTTGCCAATCTTTACCGATTGCAATGGCTAATTGGTCGTCGGGCACGATGATAAGAGCCTTTTTATCTTTCAGGCTGATAATCTGCACAAAGTTGGCTTTGGCGGGCGCAATCGCGTTCATCAGTAGCGTGCTGACCTCGGCGGAGTAGTTAATTAAATCAATACGTTCGCCGGAAAGTTCATTTTGAATTGCACGGATACGAATCCCACGCATCCCGACACAGGTACCGATCGGATCAATTTTGCTGTCAATGCTGCTAACAAGCACTTTGGCGCGGAAACCCGGGTCACGTTCAATCTTTTTAATTTCTACAATGCCTTCGTTAATTTCGGGCACTTCCACCTTAAATAATTCTTCTAAAAAGCGTCCGTTCCCGCGGGACAAAAACACATAGGGCCCCCGTTGCCCTTTATCCATGCGAAACGCGGCCGATTTATAGCGCGAAAGCAACGCATCTTCCGGACCTACGGCAGCCAAGTCGGTTTGATTCATCACTTTGGCAATCACGGCTTTAATGCGCGAACCGTTGGTGTAGCGTTCTCTGCGGATTTGTTCGCAATAGGGCAAAATGGCTTCAATTTTCCCCAGGTCTACAATAATATCCCGGTCGGACATACGACGCACCGTACCCATCACCACTTCCCCTTCGCGCGGTTTATATTCTTTATAAAAGTTATCGCGTTCAATGCCGCGCACTTTTTGGATAAGCACTTGCTTGGCAATTTGAGCCGCAATGCGGGAAAAATCGGTTACCTGGAGCGGGTGAGAAATTACATCCCCCACTTTGGCGCCTTTTTGTTCTTTTTTGGCATCTTCCAGGGAGATTTCCATTTCCGGGTTGACTACCACATCCACTACGTTAAGTAAATGTAAGGCTTGTACAGAGCCGGTATTTACGTCAATCTTGGCGGTAATTTGGGCGGTTTTGCCTAAATTTTTGCGCAACGCGGAGATAAGGGCATCTTCAATCG
>ONQH01000145.1 GCA_900319885.1 Candidatus Avelusimicrobium ruminicola | reverse complement strand
TGGTGCAGTGATTCTCGTATTTCAGGACGAAATCACGAATTGATTGTGAGGGGTGACCCGAGGCCAATGCAATTAAATTCAGAAATGGATGTTTTATGTTCCATTTTCAACGTATGTATTTCAAGAATGTCCCCATTTATGTTAATCGTGCCGCCGGCTGATTCTTGAGATCCGATATTAAAAGTTCCGTTAATGCTCGTGGTGCCGCTATGAGGCTGTGTGACTATTTCTGCGAAAGAGCCATAGGGCGCATATATACTGGATACAAAATGAAAATGATTCGCCGCGCTCTGCCCCCACGTAGGAACACAAAACGCTAATAACACAAAAATAATTAGCCATGATTTCATAACTAGGCCTCCTTAAATACACTACTCAAAGTATAACTAAAAAACGCTCTAAAAACAAGACCTATTTTGTAAAAATTTTCCTCTTGGCGACACAATATCATATAATAAATGTATGGGAATTTGCTTACTATGGCTAACAAATTTGGCTTTCCCGTTTGTGGCACTAGGGATATTATTTTCTTTTTTATTCTCTGGTCGTCGGCGGTTGCTTGCCCACTTGCAAACAGAATTGCGGGAACGTTTTGGGCTGGAGAAAAAAGACGCGCTACCCCAAGGGGCTATTTGGATACATTGTGCCAGCGTGGGGGAAGTGAACTCCATTAAAGGGTTAATAACGGTCCTCAAAAACTTCTATCACAAAGAAATTCTAATTACCACCTCCACCCAAGCCGGTAAAGAAACCGCTCTTAAAAACCCGGACATTACCGCCGCCGTATTAGTTCCCTTAGATTTTTATCCTTCTTGCAAACGTTTTATACGCATTGCCAACCCGTATCGGTTATTTGTAGTAGAGCGGGAAATTTGGCCTAATTTGTTATGGGCCGCCCACAAAGCGCACGTTCCCTATGCGCTAGTAAATGGACGTATCAGCAAAAAATCCACCCGTGCCTACTGTTGGATACGCCCGCTGTTTAAGATGATTTTTGAACCATTAACCTTTGCAGCATTGCAAAATAAAGAGGCTGCCAAACGTTACGAAAAACTAGGCGTGTTCCCAGATAAAATTTATGTGTGCGGAAATATCAAATATGACACGTTATCTGAAAATCCCACTAAACTGGATTACGTACACAACTTACTAAGCCAATTAGGTTGGGGGGGTAAACCAATTTTTGTGCTGGGTAGCACGCACCCCGCCGAAGAAGTATTATTATTGCGCACGGCAGACGATATTCTAAAAACAGGCGCTAAAATTATCTTTGCGCCACGTCATTTAGAACGCAAGCCGGAAATTGAACAAGCCTTGCGGCAAAGCGGGTTGCATTTTGCGTTTTCCAGCCAAGAATCTTTTGATAAAAATACCGATATATTATGCATTGATAGCATGGGATTATTACTTTCCTTATATGCCTGCGCTACGTTAACGTTTGTGGGGGGGTCCATTGCCCCGCGCGGAGCGCATAACCTGTTAGAGCCGGCCATCTTGGGCAAGACCGTCCTCTTTGGAAAACACTTTTATAACACCCCCGATACCGCACGTGCCTTATTGGAACATGGGGGCGGAGTGTTAGTAAATGAAGCAAACTTTAAGCAAACCGTCATACGTTTGTTGGGCGATCCGGAACAACTGGATAATATGAATCAAAAGGCCCGTCAAATCGCTTTAAGTTTTAAAGGAGCAACTGATAAAATTAGGGGAGTAGTAGAGCAATATGAACACAGATAAACAACCTAATATTCTTGTGGTACGATTTTCGTCTTTAGGCGATATTGTACTGTCGTCACCGGTCTATAAAAACATCAAGGCCGCTTGGCCCAATGCCCGCATTACCCTGCTGGTAAAACCGGCTTTTTCGCAAGCCCTTGCCGGACACCCGGATATTGACGAAATTTTGGTAGCCAAACCAACATTATGGGGAATTGTCCGCCAAGTACGCGCCGGGCATTATACCCATTATTTAGATTTACATGCCACGTTCAAAAGTATCTTAGTGGGGTGGCTTAGTCATATTCCCAACCGGGCACGGTATGATAAAAATACTATCGCTCGCCGGATTTTTGTGAAATTTCACAGAAGTTCTCCCGTCTTAGAAAAACACTCCTTAGAGAAATATCTGGAAGTGTTAAAAGTATGGAACATCCCGGTCAAATACAAAGAACCCAAACTGGGAGACTGGGCCTACCGTCATACAGAAACGGCCGGACGCAAAATCCGCAAAATTGGGATTTTTCAAACTTCCTTTATCGGTGATAGCGTGCTGACTACTCCTTTAATACAAAAAACTAAAAAACTCTTCCCCGATACGCAAATTGTAGTAATTACCCGCCCTCAAACGGAAGATATTTTCAAACCGCTTCCGGAAGTGAGTGAGGTAATCCTAAACGACAAACGCGGTTGGAACAAAATTGCCGGCGTATGGAAAACAGCAAAAGCAATCAAAAAATCAGGCATTGATATTTTGCTCGTTCCGCACCGCAGTTTTAGAAGTGCGTTAATCGCATGGCTTTCCCGCGTGCCGATACGCATCGGTTTTACCTCCAGTGAAGGATGGTTCCTGTATACCAAAACCGTTCCGTTTAACTGGATGATTCATGATGCGGAACGCAATCTTTCGCTACTGCAAGGAATTGCCAAAGAAAAATTTGCCGCGGAAAAACTATCCATGTCGTTTACACCTTCCGCCGAAGAAAATGTAGCCCGCCTACTTAAAGACTTTAACTTAGAAGGCAAAAAGTTAGTCGGGATTCATGCCGGCAGTGCCTGGCCTACAAAATGCTGGCCTATGGATTATTATGTGGAGTTAATTTCCAAATTACAAACCGAATTGGGCGTACAGGTAGTATTAGTTGGCGGTGGCAAAAAAGATGCCGACCTG
>ONQH01000090.1 GCA_900319885.1 Candidatus Avelusimicrobium ruminicola | reverse complement strand
TCAATCGTGCCGCCTTTAATGCGCACATCATCTACCTGGTGTTTGGGTTTTAAGAAGCGGCGCAAAATGAGTAAATCTCCGCGGTCATCCGGCGTAGCCAGGGATTTGTAGTAATACTCAAAATAGGGGCTGGACGCCATAAAACTAAGCGTATTGACCAATACGCGGGGGGTAATCATATTATCGCGCGAAAGGCCGCTCCCGTCATAAATTTTGGTATCTGTTGGCCCGGCAATTTGATTTTCTACTAAAAATTCTCTCAAAGCGGCCAGTCCGTTTGAAATGCTGCCCGGCTTGCCTTGTGCCAAGGCTAGGTGTCTAAGCAGCATATCGGCATACAAATTGAAACTTCGTTTATTGACAATGACTACAATGTCTTTGAGTTCCGGGGATTGGTAGGTATGCAAGTGTTCCAACAGTTCGTAATCGGGCGCTTGGGGTAACACTTGCGGCGTACCGCTGACCGAAATGCCTTTTTCCGTGAGGGCCTGTTTAAGGGCCTGCACGGTAAACAAGGCCGGGTTGGGCATGGCCGCGCGGATTGTAAAGCCGGTAAGCGTGGTGGGGATGGAGCCGAAAATTTTTAAGTTGTATTGGTCGGGCGCCCCATATACATAGGCGTTGTCTTTTTTGCTTTTGGCATCCGTGGTGACAAAATTTTGAATTTCTACACCGGGGATTTGCGGATCCAGGGCGGCTATTTCAGTGGGTTTGTTGCCGGTGAGTTCTCCTTTGAAATGGACCTCAAACAAATTGTCGTTAAAGCATAGCGCACTGGCGGGGGCGGCAAAATAGTTTCCCATATTTTCCCAATTTACTTTGTCGGAAATGGAAGGACCTTCAAATAAGGAAACGTCTGCATAAATAGTACCGTCAATTTTTTTAATGCCGGCTTTTTCAATGGCGTTTACCCATTGTTTTAGAACGGACTCATACGATTGGGCCCCGCGTACACGTCGGGAGCCCAGAGTCATATCCCCGCCGCCGCGGATAATTAGATTGCCGGTTAACGTTCCGTGGCTATCCGGCAGGGCGGAGGCGTATAGTTTGGTTTCAAAACGGTGATGTGGCCCCAAAGCGTGCAAAGCGGCCGCGGTAGTAAGTAATTTGAGCGTAGAAGCCGGGGCAAAGCGCGTGTCTGCCTTGACGGAGAAAATTTCTTCGTTTGTAGCGTCCGCGTAGGCGGAATAACCACCCCACCATGCCCCCTGCAGGGCGGAAAGTTGCGTGTTTGTTTCTACGTAATTTTGTAAGGCTTGGGCCTGTAAACCCACCGATAATACACTTAGTAAAACAGTTAAAAAATAGCGCATAGAAAATCAGTAGTTAATTAAACCAGGGGTACCATTTGTCGCGGTCTCGGATGCTAATCAGTAAGGATAGAGCCAGTAAGTCGCGCGCGTTGACGGCTTCCGGCTTGTCTATATTGCATAGACTTTTGTTAAATAGCGCGTGCGTATTTTCAATAACCCCGTGGCTATCCATGACGCCGGAAATATCGTAATCGGCCCGTAACAGGCCCCACAAATGGCCACAGCACATCCGTACCAGTGCGCGTTTGACGGAGCGTTCTTTTATCGTGGCAAATTCAATTTGGTCTTTGCTTAGTAACGTCCACTGGCGGCGCAAGCCAAAGCGTTTGCGTTTGGCCAGGAGTATTTCTTTGGAGTTAATAAAGAAGAGTTGGTAGCGTTCTTCAAAAAGGCTATATCCTTTTTGCAGTAACACGGCGGCCTTTTTGCCCTTTCGGTCAAAGAGGGAAACCTCGTTCATAGTTACTTGGCCCCATACAATCGCACAGAAGAAAATTAAAAACCCTAAGGGAAGTGAAAGGGACGTGACGGAGTAAACGGTATTATACGCAAAGGCCGATAGGTGAAGCAAACGCAGTTGTTCGCACAAACTGGCCCCGGCCATGGTGATTAAAGAAACTAACATCACAATAATTCCAAAGAACATCAGTAGCGAATCCCACCGGCTGGAAAGAGCCGTTAAAATGTTACCTTGGTTATCTTTGGCGCGGAAAATCATAGAAGGCGTACCGTATAAGCGTTCTAGCCGGATAGGATAGAGTGAGTTGGGGTTCACCTGTAAATCTAAGCGTTTAGGGCGCACAAAGAAGCGGACAATTCCGGCAGCACACCATAGGATAAAAAATAGTCCCAACAGCAAAATAACCGCATCATACACGTGCCCCATTTCACGGATATAAGGGGGCATGTTGGCGGAAACAAGCGTGTGCACGGGGAATTGCTGCCAACGAATTTTGAATTTGCGAAGGAATTTCTTTACCGGGTCCAACGACGAGGTGGGTTTCGCGTCGGCGTTGGTAGTAACCGGATCCGCGGCCGGGGAAACAGAGGGCTGTAAATCGTCTATTTCAATATCGGGCATGGCTTGGGTGTCGTACGAGTGCAGCAGGTCAATTTCGCCCACGTCGTCTTGCACGGTAGAGGTGGGGACCGGCACTTGGGTTTGTTGTAATACGGGGGCAATCGTGGCGAAAACCAAATCCGCCTCGGCGTAGGTGAGGTTTTTGGCTAAGGCGGAATAGCCCTGCCCGTTTAGCAAAAAGTACCCGGCGCTAAAATCGCTTTTAGGGGTGTAAAAATGAATATAATAAAAAGGCTCGCCGGTGGAAAATTCAATACGTTTAATTTCTTCATCCGTGTACGTGTTTTTTAACACCGTCATTTGTTTGGTTTTGACTTCGGCTAAATCTTTGTTGATGTGTTCGTCCAGACAGGTTTCCGTGGTGCAGTCGGCCGTTTTAATATCAATGCGGGCTTCTTTTTTCTGCAGGGAAAGCACACTGTTTTGTGCGGGGTCTTTCGCGGGAGTCCAGCCGGCAGGCATGTCCATCGTAAAACGGCCATCCTGAGAGGTAAATAAATCAGCGGCGCATGGAATAGCCACCGTGAGACAGCAAAAACACACAAATAAGCGGATGAAATTTTTCATATTAGTATTATATATAATTATTCCCGGCAAACGTCAATTTTTTCTCTACGCGCGCGGGCCTGTATTGTGGGAGACGTAAAAAAGTGGTAAAATATACCCAGAGGAAAAATAGATGAAATTAGATCAGTATATTCAAGCCAAATTAAAGGCCGCACGCCAGTATATGCGCGCACAAAAATTAGACGGACTTTTAGTAACAAACAATATTGACCAACTCTACTTAACGGGGTTTTTCTTTTATGCCGACGAGGCTGTTTTTTTGATTCACGCCAAAGGGATAGAGGCTGTTACACGCAACTTGTATGTGGAATCTTTTGCTAAATATGCCCCCTATATCCACGTGTTTGGAAACGACGAGAACCGTGTGGCGGCCATGATTGCTTGTGTCAAAAAATTAGGGCTTAAACGTGTCGGGTTTGACGCCGCCAAAGAAATGTACCCTTCGGGGGCCTTGCTTCGCAAAAATGGGTTTGTGGAAACGGGAAGTATTTTCTCTAAACTGCGTGAAAGCAAAAATGCGCAGGAACTTAAGCAAATGCGTGCCTCTAACCGCTTGGCCTATATGACGTATGAATATATCCGCCCGCGCATTAAAACCGGGATGCAGGAATGTGAAGTAGCTGCCGAAATGGAACGCTTTATGCGGATTCATGGGGCCAAGACGACTTCGTTCTTTACGATAGTGGCCTTTGGCGAGAATACCGCCAATCCGCATCATGAAACGGGTACCCGCAAACTAAAAGATAATGAGGCTATTTTGTTGGATTTTGGGTGTGTATACAACAATTATTGCTCGGATATGACGCGCAGTTGGTGGCACGGCAAAAAAGAACCTGCCGAATATACCAAAATTTGGAAAATTGTAGATACGGCCCGTAAAACCGGTATTAAGACGGCCAAAATTGGCGTGACGGGGCAAGCCGTAGATGCTGCTGCGCGTGGCGTAATTGCTAAGGCCGGGTATGGCGAATATTTTACACACCGCACCGGCCATGGAGTGGGGTTGGATATTCACGAGGAGCCTTGTAATGACCCTACGTGCACCCACAAATTGGAAGAAGGCAATATTACCAGTGTAGAACCCGGGATTTATTTGCCGGACAAATACGGGGTACGGTTGGAAGATTTGATTGTGGTAACCCAAACCGGGGCCAAAATTATAACGAAGAAATAGTATGACAAAATCATTAGCAAGCCAGCGCATGCAACAGTTGCGCCGCACCTTAAAACAAGCCGGTTTAGGCGGCTATATTACCACCGCACGCTTGGAACAACGTTATTTATCGGGGGTAGAACTCTCTGACGGAGAAGCCGTGTTTTTGATTACGCCGGCGCAAGCCTATTGCGTCACTAAAAAACTCATTGTCGCCAAGATGGCTTCTACCCAAAAATTTATTAAAACCATTGACGTGCCGTACGGAAGTATGATAGAAGGCGCGCTAAACTTAATTAAACAGAAAAAGTTGAAAAGAGTGGCGTTTGACCCCGCCCAAGTAGGCTTTGAAACAGGGGAACTTTTCCTAAAGCATAACTTGGTACGCACCTGCAGTTTGGTGGGGGATATGCGTATGCAGAAATACGCAGATGAACTGACAAATCTCAAAAAAGCCTGTCAAATTGCCTCTGCGGCATTTGCCGAAGTAAAACCACAAA
The DNA here is from genome assembly GCA_900319885.1 of Candidatus Avelusimicrobium ruminicola. Classification (GTDB taxonomy): domain Bacteria; phylum Elusimicrobiota; class Elusimicrobia; order Elusimicrobiales; family Elusimicrobiaceae; genus Avelusimicrobium; species Avelusimicrobium ruminicola. Next base: position 349 of record ONQH01000090.1, on the reverse strand, counting down.
TAAAAACAGGGATGACGGAAGATGATGTGCGTATTTTGATGGCTTTGGCTATGATCAAACGCGGGGCCAACTCTATTCCCTTTAACATTGTGTGTTTCGGGGAAAATACAGCGGATGCCCACCACATGCCCTCCACAACGCGTAAACTCAAAAAGGGCGAGGCTGTTTTGATGGACTTTGGCTGTTTTTATGAAGGGTATACGTCGGATATGACGCGCAGTTGGTGGCACGGAGGCAAAGCCCCGGCTGCTTATACAAAGATTTGGAACATTGTAGATGACGCCCACCAAGCAGGGGTAAAAGCCTTGCGGGCGGGGGTCAGCGCGGGGGACATAGATAAAGCCTCCCG
>ONQH01000078.1:1166-6422 GCA_900319885.1 Candidatus Avelusimicrobium ruminicola | reverse complement strand
TTCATAGCCAACTACAGCATGATACATGGTTGTTCCCTCGCTGTCTTCGTACGATTCATAATCAACCACTTTTCCCCAGAGCATGATGGCTCGCTTGAAAAACCGGATATGCTTTATCCAAAAAAAACATCCCAAAGCAAACAAGCCAAACCCAACGGCCAGACCAATAGCTAAACCAATTGCGTTATTGTCCATGCGCATATTGTATCAAATACGCTCTTACCGTGCATAAACATCCCCGGAAGATACATTTCGTTCGGGGATGCGGCACGTTCATCCGTTATTACTTACTATACGGATGCAACGATTCCTTGTAAATACTCCACACCACGTCTTTGGTGGCTTGGGTGGGCGCAATAGAGAGTAATCCCCCCAGCGAAGGCGTTTCAAACGCCAGGCAAACCAGTTTTTCCAGGTCGTTTTCCGTGAAACCTTCTTGGGATAATTTATGCGTGGCCCCCACACTAAACAACCATTTTTCTACCCCGTGCGCGGCCCAATCAGCCTCGTCCGCAGTACCTTTTAGGCCGGGGACCATCGGCTTTAACACTTCGGCCAGTGTGGCCGGCTTGGCCCGGTAAATTTGCTTGACGACTGCCGGCAATAGCATCGCCAGGCCTAGCCCGTGCGTCAGGTGTGGGTTCACGCCGGAAAGCGGATGCTCCAGCGCGTGCGTGTAGTGCAAAAGCCCGTTATCAAAACTTAGCCCTGCTATCAGCGCGGCATAGGTCAAAAAATAGCGCGCCTCTAAGTTGTTTGGGTCCTTAAGCGCAAGCGGCAAATACTTGTACACCATCCACGTGGTACCTATCGCCAAATGCACCGCATAGGGAGACGTGGTTTTGGTGGTGGCCGCTTCAATGACGTGATTGACCGCGTCAATAGATACGTAGCGCGTTTGATCTTGACTAAGCCCGGTCATGAGTGCCGGGTCATCAATCGCGTAGAGCGGATAAATACACGGAAGTGCAATAGCGGGTTTGTAGTTTTTTTCTTCAATAGAAACGACCGCGAACTGATTTACTTCTGAGCCGGTCCCGTGCGTTAAGTTGATAGCCACAATGGGAGCCGCTTCTTTAGGAGTGAAGGCAAATTCGTACACGTCCTCAGCCGTTTTGCCGGGATATTTCATCAAAATAGCCACGCTCTTGCCGGCATCAATGGCAGATCCTCCCCCAATAGCCAGTACCGCTTTGGCACCAAATTCGTGCGCCAATTTGGCGGCTTCGTTGACGTGGTGCGTGTTGGGGTTGGGGGTTACTTTGTCGTAGTGGACGTAGGTAATACCGTGCTTGTTAAACGCGTTAAGCACGTGGTCCCACGCGCCGGTTTTTTTGTACGCGCCTTTCCCCGTTACCACGATTAGTTTATCCAGGCCGCGGGCTTTGAGATCGGCACAGATGTCGTCTATCTTAGCAATGGCTCCCACGCCCAAAAAGACGGTGGTGCGGGCGCGAATTTCGCGCACTTGGTGAATATCAATTTCTTTTTCCCACATAGAAACCTCCTTGTGTTAGATGCTATTACTATAACTAACGCAATTTCTTTGGGCAAGGGAAAAAATTGATTAGAACGCAAAGGGCCCGGGGCTTTTAATATGCAAATTACTAAAAGTCTCCATCTACATATTCCCAACCCTGGCTACGCAGACTATTACAAATATAACGGCCAGTATCTGTCCCGAATGTATAACAGTAATGTGAGCGTTGGGAAGGAGTAACTGTGAAATTGAAGCCATATTTATAGTCTGGCAGACGGTAAATTTCTTCATAACAACTAATTCGACTGCATCCAGGATTGTAATTATCAAAATCCGCACTCATATAGCGTCCCTCTCCTTCATTCCATTCTCCCAAATTAATTTCAATGGGGCAGTTCATGTCTTTTAGTTCTACCAATCCGCTTGACGGTAAGCTATGTTCCAATAGATACCAATCAAAACATTCTTCCACAAGTTTAGCCGTGTGCAGAGCCTCTGTTAAGCGGCTTTTTTCCACGGCTTTTTGGTATTGCGGCAGGGCAATGGCGGCCAAAATGCCAATGATAAGTACAACGACCAAGAGTTCAATGAGCGTAAAACCCTTAGTTGTCATCCCCGAGTGTCCTTGGGAATGACTCTTTATTTGTACATTTCTTATTTCTTTTTGCATACATCCTCCTATTTTTCAGGTTAACACTTGACCTACATTTTCAATTTATCCGTCTGGAAAACGCACGCAAAAACGGCTATTACCGTTTGAGTAAAGCAATGCACCCAAGCTATAACAGCCGTGGCTTATCACAACGTGATAAACACTGGGCACTTAAAACAGGCTCATGACTTCCCATTTTTTAGTGCCTTATTCGGCAGTTCTTGGTATTGCTTTACTCTTTTGGTTTCCCAAAAGGGCCCGCATACATGCGCGGCCCAAAAACAGAAAAATTGTACTTACATTATAACAAAAAAACCCCGGCGTGAACCGGGGTTTTGGAACTTCAAAAGGCTTATTTAGCGGCTTTGTTAGCGGCTTTTGCTAAGCGGGATTTCTTGCGGGCGGCCGTTTTCCAGTGAATTACTTTCTTTTTGGCGGCTTTATCAATGCAAGAATTTGCTTTTTTCAAGTCTTCTTTTAAGGTTTTGGCTTTGCTGGAAGCAGAAGCTTTTACCGTTTTGGTGGCCACGCGGACTTTTTTAATTAAGCCCTTGTTGGCGGAATTTCTTTTTTCAGCTTGGCGCTGTGCTTTGAGGGCGCTAGTATGACGGCCCGTTTTCAATTTTGCCATGTGTTAATATACCTCTACTTAAAAATCGGTTATATATATTATACTTTATTGCAACGGGTTTTGGGGAATTTTTTTACCTGCCGGAAATGTTACAATAGTTATATGGATGAGCGTATCTCTATTTTACCAAATTCTCCCGGCGTGTACATTATGCGTGCCAAAGACGGCACCATTATCTACGTGGGCAAAGCCAAAAACCTGTCTGACCGGGTCAAACAGTATTTTCAAGAGTCCAACCTTTATTCCCGCGGGTGGAAATTGCCCAGTTTGTTGCCGCTTATCGCCAAGATTGACTACATTACCTGCATGAGCGAGCGCGACGCGCTGGTATTGGAAGAGAAACTCATCAAGCAATACCAACCGTTTTTTAACTCCCTGGGTAAAGACGGCAAAACCTACCCATACTTAAAACTATCCTTAAGCGAAGATTTCCCCCGGTTGCAAATTGTACGCAAAAGTGCGGCAGATGCCGGCAAACGTAGCGGCGACGCATATTACGGGCCGTACCCCAAATCACACATTGTAAAAAGTCTCATGCGTTTTTTGTGGAAGAGCGGCTACGCCCCTTTGCGGCCCTGTAAGTGGAAGTTTTCACGTGGAAAGAAACTGCCGGATATTAAAATTAACACGTGTATTTATTACCACACCGGCCAGTGCCCGGCCCCGTGCGCCGGCAAAATTTCGTACGAAGATTACCGTCAAAATGCCCAGCGCATGGCCGATTTTTTAGACGGGAACTATGGTGATTTATCTCAAACGCTCACGCAACTGATGCAGGAAAGTTCGGACAAGTTAGCATACGAACAGGCGGCAGTGTATCGCAATTTCTTGCACGCACTGGACCACATGAAAGAGCGCGTGCTTATTGGGCGGTTTAAGGATGACTACATCACTACCGCCATGGAAAATACCGACAAATTAAAACGCCTGGCCGAAGTGATTGGCCTCAAAAAACTCCCGGCGCACATTGAGGCGTTTGATAACTCGCACCTATTCGGGCGCGAGGCGGTGGGTTGCATGGTGTGCTACATTAACGGGGAAAAAAATCACGAGCATTACCGACGTTTTAAGATTAAAACCAAAATGCCCGACAAAGGCGGCAGCGATTTTGCCATGATGGAAGAAAGCGTCTACCGCCGCTTGCGCCAAATCAAGCGCGACCCCAGCCAAGCACCCGATTTAATTCTACTGGACGGCGGCAAAAGCCAAATTCACGCCGCCCTAAACGCGTATGAACGCGCGGACATGTATATCCCGTTTATTTCACTGGCCGAAACGCACGAAGGCATTTACTTGCCCGGTGCGGCAGAGAGCATTAAACTGCCCGTAGGAGACCCGGCGCTAAATTTGCTGATGGAAATACGCGACGAAGTGCACCGCTTTGCCATTACTTATCACCGCAAACTACGCGACAAAGCACAAATCTACGGACACGAAAAATAAAACTCCCCGGTTATTAGCCGGGGAGTTTTAAGTTACGTTCTAATTTTAATTCTGCGGGACGTGTTTGTATTTGAACAGCCACGCGAACAAAATCGCTACCACCAGCGAGAACCCGGCAAATACAAACCAGGCTTCACTCCAACCGTTCATAATCAGTTTGGAAAGTCCTTCCGGATACACACCGTTAATCATTTGGGTCGGATCTAAGTGGACGTTTACCAAGCAGTTAATCACTTTTTGCGCCGCTAAAGAGCCAATGGCCGCGCCAAACCCGTTGGTCATCAGCATAAATACGCCCTGCGCCGAGGAACGGATAGACGGGTCGGTTTCTTGGTCCACATACAACGAGCCGGAAATGTTGAAGAAGTCAAACGCCACCCCGTAGATAATCATAGAGGCAATGAGTAGCAAAATACCCAGCGCGGTGGACGGGTTCCCCACACCTAAAAGGCCAAAGCGCAGTACCCAGGCCAGCATACTCATCAGCATTACTTTTTTAATCCCGTAGCGTTTTAAGAAGAACGGAATTAACAAAATACACAGCGTTTCGGAAATTTGGGACAAAGACACCAACGCCGTCGCGTTGCGCGCCCCCCAAGAGCCGGTATAGCCGGCTAAAGAATCAAACCCCGAAATAAACGGCCCGGCAAACCCGTTAGTGATTTGCAAACTCATCCCCAAAAGCATAGAGAAGATAAAGAAGGTGGCCATCTTTTTCTCTTTGAATAGCGCGAAGGCTTTAAGCCCCAACGCATCCACGAGCGTGCGCGTATTGGCGGCACTGGTAGGGCAGTTGGGCAACGTAAAGCAGTAGAAACCCAAAATAACGCCTAACACCGCGGAGAAATACCATTGGGTATAAGACCCGGCAAAGTGGGCAAAGTTCGTCGTCCACATGGCAATAATGAAACCCACCGTACCAAATACACGGATCGGCGGGAAGCATTTTACGGTATCCAAGTTTTGTTGACGTAGCCCCGTATAAGCGACCGAGTTAGAAAGCGCAATCGTAGGCATATAAAAAGCCACACTGAGCGTGTAGCAGGTAAA
>ONQH01000078.1:0-1160 GCA_900319885.1 Candidatus Avelusimicrobium ruminicola | reverse complement strand
TAGCAGGTAAACAAACTGGCGAAGGAAATCGTCTCTTGGGCACCAAACCACGCGGCTCCCGCCATAAAAGCGGCGGCCAATAAATGGCACAGGCCCAACATTTTTTGTGCCGGTACCCAGCGGTCCGCAATAATACCAATCACTGCCGGCATAAATAAAGACACAAAACCTTGTGTCGCATAAAACCAACCGATTTTATCGGCAAACCCGGCACCCGCCAAGAAAATGCCCATGGATGTTAAATAGGCACCCCATACAGCGAATTCCAGGAAGTTCATGACTGTTAAACGTACTTTGATGTTCATAATTAGAGATGCGGGTTTCCCCGCCCAGCACAATACGCACTTCCTCCTTAAAATTTAGCAGACTTTCGGCCTGCCTTAAGTCCATTGTACAAAAAAAGTATAATAAGGGAAAGCAACCCATTTGCAGGAGGATTTTATGGCAGATTATAGTTTTGATGTCGTATCCAAAGTAGACTTAAATGTAATTAGCGAGGCCGTATCCGCCGCTAATAAAGAAATTACCAACCGGTATGATTTCAAGGGCACTAATTCGTCCATTGAACTCAACCAAAAAGACAACGAACTTAAACTGGCCTCGGCAGACGAATACAAAGTAAATACGCTGCGCGACATTATTTTTACCCGTATGGCCAAACGCGGTATTGCCCTTAAAAACTTGCTGCCGCAAAAAATTGAAGCCGCGCTGGGCGGCAACGCCAAACAAACGGTTAAAATCCAGCAAGGCATCCCCGCCGACAAAGCCAAAGAAATTACCAAAACCATTAAAGAGGCCAAACTCAAAGTGTCCGCCTCTATCCAGGGCGACCAACTGCGCGTGTCTTCCAAATCCAAAGATGAACTACAGGCCGTGATTGCCCTACTTAAAGGGAAAGACTTCGGCGTGGAACTACAGTTTACCAACTACCGCTAATTTATTTGTACAACAAAAAGCCCCCGCTTTGGGCGGGGGTTTTTGCATGCACTAAAAATTACTGGGCAGCCGGGGTAGCGGGCGGCGTTTGCGCTTTGGGCGGGAACAATTCTTCGGCCATTTTTTCTACCTTCTCGCGCGCTGCGTTATATTCCTGCGCCGCTTGCACAAACTGGGCAGTTGGGCGGTTGCTGTCTACATTTTTGGCCATTTCCAGTTCCAGC
>ONQH01000051.1 GCA_900319885.1 Candidatus Avelusimicrobium ruminicola | reverse complement strand
TGTGTGCAATGTTTTAAGTGCAGTTATTTTTTCTGCCACGCTACACGTACCTGGCTCTACTAATTGACGTACTGCCTCGTCTACCGTAGAAAACGAAAAGGCCACCTCCGCACGGGGTAATTGCTGCAGTAAATCTACATCGCGCACCACCAGGGCAGATTTGGTCAATATGGATACATACGCCTGGCAGTGTACCAACTGCTCCAAAATGCGCCGGGTAACTTGGTATTTTTTCTCAAATATATTATACGGGTCCGTTACCGAACTAAGCAGTACGGGTTGATGAAAAAGTTGCCTGGGTTGTAGCGGTGCGGCCCCCGTCTTTACGTCTAAAAAATCACCCCACGCTTCCCGATGGGCGGAAAATTTACACATAAATTGGGCATAGCAATACAAACACTTATGCGGGCACCCCACATACGGGTTAATGGCGTAGCCGGCCCCGGGTATTTTGGATTTTGTTAAGTAGGATTTTACAGGCACCGTAGTTACACGAATCATACTTCTATTGTAGCAAAATCGTTCTAATTAATTTTTGCGCTGGTAAAAAGAAAGTATTTGCTGTATGATAGAAACACAATCTAACAGAAGGGGGAAGCGGATGAATCAAAAATTATCCTCCTGGTGGGAGGAAAAGACACAACACCCGTACGTGGCAAAGCGTTCGTTAATTGCTCCGGCCCACGCGGACAAATTTGCTCCCTTTACGCATTTTATCGTATATTATTGTGGAGCCGATTTTAGCCCGCCGCAGATACCGCTGCAAGGGGCAGAACTTGGGTATTTAATTCAGGGGGAAAAAGAGCCGCCCAACGCCCCGGACCAGGACCCTTGGGTCCCCCGGGCCGAACAATTATTAGACGTGGTGGGGGGAGCCCTGCGGCAAGATCCGGTGGAAATTATCCCTGTATTATATGTGTCTATGGGGTTTGGCAAACAGAACACAACACGCTCTTTTTCCAGCGACCAGGTGCCTATAAACGAAGATGCCAACCGCACGGTGCGTGTAGTATGCGGGCAATTTGAAAATGCGGTACATCCTGTAGCGGCGCCTCAACAGGTAACGGTGCTGGACGTAGTGCTCCCGCAGGGTGGAAAATTTACATGGAATCTGCCCGCTAACCAACAGGCGTTTATTTATGTGGTGGGCGGCAACGTACAAATCGGTACGCAGGCGTCTTTGGCTAATTGCCGGGCCGACACCTTGGTATGGGCCACGGGGAAACGAATTTGTATATCGGCGGCGTGTGCAGGTGGCCGGTTTTTAGTAGGAACGGTCCCTTGTATCTCCAAGCCGAACGCACAGGAAAGTTATGTGCAAGAAATACTGCCGGATTTAGATCGGGCAAAAACTAAGTAAAGGAGTGTGTATGAGAAAATGGATATTAGCCGTGGTATTGGCAGGCATTTTACTGCCGGCCCATGCCCAATTACAACGTAAGTATCAATACGGGGTAGAACCGACGGAGAACATTACCAGTTTGGAAATCAACCCCACGTTTACCGCGATTGATGATAGCGCGGGGATTTCCACCAGTGGGGTAACCGCCAAGATGTATAAGACTATTAACCCCAACTGGAACTGGGGTATAGAGGTTCCGCTTACGCGGTTTGAATCCCCCGAAAAATCGGTAAGCGGCCTGGGTGATATTACCGTAGCGGTGAACTGGATGCGTCCGGAAAGTATCCAAGGAGGGTTTGGATATGGTGCCCATATGGAAATGATTGCGCCTACCGCTACCGATAAACGTTTGGGAGCAGGACAAGTACAAGTGGGGCCCGCGGCATTTGCACTTTATTCCTGGGATAACGGAATTTTTACAGCGTTAGGTTATAAGCATATGCTTTCTTTGTTTGGAGATCATGCGCGCGACGATATTAACATGGGGCGTTTGCGCTATAATTTATCGTATTTGTCGCAAAACAAATGGTGGATCCAAGGCAACTTGTACTACTACCATGATTTTGAAAACTCCGGACAAATGGAAGTGGTGCCCGAGGTAGAAGTGGGAACATTGATTAACGACGGGACCGCCATGTATGCTAATTTTAGCACCCACGCGGCAGGCAATGCACACGCTAAAGACTGGAGCATGGGCATCGGGTTTAGAATTCTATACTTGTAAGTGCTCATATAAGATAAAGAGGCTCCCTATTTTTAGGGAGCCTTTTGTGTGGTTTTCAAATTTGCGCCCGACGGGAGTCGAACCCATATTTCCAGCTTCGGAGGCTGACGCTCTATCCATTGAACTACGGGCGCGTAAATCTATACTTCTATTCTACAAAATTAAACGCTTCTGTGCTTTGTTATTCGTACGGGAAGAGCCTTAATTTATAGTCATACGCGTTGCTAGATTTAGTATAATTTGTATATGAGGAAATATACCTTTTTATTCGTTTGTTTAGCCGCTTTACCGGTAGCGGCCCAACCCTTAAGTGGGGTGGCCAGTGCTGCTGATACTTTGGCAGAGGTTGCGACGGAGCAAGCCCCTGTACAGACGGTTTCCAAATCGTCTATTGCCGCTAAACGTGCCGATAGCAAACTCAATGAAATTGCCATGCACAAAACTGTGTTGGATTATGCGTTGCCGCCGGAAATTGCCTCCACGGCTCAAGCATGTACCCAGGAAGAAGAAGACTGCTATATTGCCTTTAAGACCTTTGAAAACGCCAGTGACCCGCACGTAGCGGCCGCGGCTAATTTGGAACTGGCCGTGCTTGCTTTGCAGCGTGGACTGGTTAAGCAATCTCTTGCGTATATTACCCGTGCCAGTGAACTAAATCCGGATGACCCTTTTATTGAGTTAACTAAAGGCTGGATTTTGCTGTCCGCCGGTAAATATAAGCAATCGCGCGAAACGTTTGATCATTTACTGTATTTGTCGGCTGATTTTGAATATGTAACGTCGGCCAAGTTAGGGTCGTCGTTGGCGTGGTATTTTGGCGGCAATAAAGAAAAAGCCGCCGAACAGTTGCAGTATTTGTATGTTTCCAATCCGTATGCAATTTCCTTTGTGTCTTACATGTTAGGGCGTATTGCGTCGGAAACTAAAGCCGCTAAAAAAATGGCTCCGGTGTTTTTACAGCAAGCCCTTTCTCATGACGAGAAAAACTATGCCGCCGCTAAATTGTTTGCCCAATTAAGTGAAAAAGACAAAGATAAATTACGCGCCTGGCAGTATTATGCCACACTTTATAGTTTGGACCCGCAAAATACGGAACTGGCCGCCAAGGTGGAAAAATATGCACAAGATATGGGCGATAAGCGCATTGATTATTTGTTTTATTTGCGCTTAGAGCAACCCATTGTGCATGAAATGACGTCCACGCCGTCTACAGTTGTGAAAATGGCCCTGTATGCCAACCGCGAGCAAATTCCGCAAGAACTTAAATCTATTGCACTTACGGCATCGGGCACTTTACGCATTACGGATGAAAAACGGGGAGAGGTCATTAAAGTACCTTCTTACATTGAAAAAACGATTGAATTTAACCCCGAAACCAAAGGTGTAGATTTCAAAAATTCCAAAGGTCAGGTAGAGTTTTCGGCCGTCTATCCCTTCAAAATTATGTTGGAAAACCCCAACAAAACGCTCTTGGTGCGTAACGCCCAAACCGAAAATATCTTTGCAGCTGATTTAAGCGATAAAGAACTCAAGGGGGACTTGGTGGTAATTCCTACCGAAAACGGATTTAAGTTAATCAACAAAGTCTACGCGGAAGACTTAATTCCGGCGTTGCTTGCGGCCCAAGTGCAAGATGTCACGCATGAGGCGGCCTTAAAATCTTTGGCGGTCGTATTACGTTCTGCTATTTTGCAAACGGTGGCCCAACGCAAAGATGAACCCTATCATATTACAGATAATGATGTGCAATTCCAATTCAAAGGCATTAACCTCATTTTCAAAACGCTCTTAGACGCTTCTAAAGCCTCGGGAGAAATTCGCCTAACACAAGCCCAGGCGGATGCCTACAACAGTTGCGGAGTCGTTACCGCGCGTACTACGGCTAATACGGCGCAAAAGCCTGCTTATGTGTTCTCTCCGGCCAATGTAAGCAAGTATTTGCTGTCTAACCCACCGGCTGATTTATTTTCTCGTCCACAAGATCCGACTCAATGGTCCGCTGTAAAATGGATTTATTTGTATGAAGCGGCGGATATTGAAAAACGCATTGGGTATGTGGCCCATATCGGTAAATTGCGGGCTATTACGCCTACCAAATTATCGCCTAACGGACGCGTGTTATCTATGCGCTTTGAAGGCACTAAATCCAATTATGAAGCGCTTACACCGCAAGAAATTTCTTTTATTCTAAGTGCAGGAACCCTACGCTCTAACTTCTTTGATATTGTCCCCTTGTACAAGGGCAAAAATATTAAGCAAGTCCTCGTGCGAGGGTATGATACCGGGCTGGGTGAAGGCCTTTGTCTGCGCGGGGCCGAAGGCCTGGCTAAACAAGGGACCGATTACCCGGGAATTATTAAATATTATTTCCCCGAGGCCCGCATCTTAAATACCCGCACAGGGATGATAAACTAATGGAAAAGACGAAAATATTATATTTTATTACTCGTTTAGATCAAGGCGGCGCGCAAGCCAGCGTGCTCTCTACGATGAAAACGATTAACAAACAGCAATTTGATACCTACCTGGCTACCGGCCCGGGAGGTCGCTTAGACGGTAAATTTAAGGGGGATTCTTCCCACGTCTATTTTATTAAAGCCTTAAGGCATGATGTGAAACTTAAATATTGTTTTCATGACTTTATTGCGTTACTGCAAATGGGGCTTGTGCTACGCAAAGTACGCCCGGATATTGTGCATACTAATGCGCCTAAAGCCGGTATTTTAGGGCGTGTGGCCGCGCGCATTTTTTGGCGCAAGGCCAAGGTAATCCATACCTTTCACGGGTTAGGCTTTGCCAAAGAACAAGGCGAAAAACATTTTAAGTTTTTTGTCTGGGTAGAGAAAACCTGTGCCAAATTTACGGACGTATTGGTTTTTGTTTCCCGCAAAAACGCTGCCGAAGCCAAGGAACTGGGTATCGGTAAAGGCACCCGTACGGAACTCATCCGCGCCGGGGTTAACTTTCACCCTATTTTACCCTTAAAATTTGATCCGGTTGCCAAAAAGGCATCCTTAAATATTCCGGCCAATGCCAAAGTGGTATTAGCCTTGGCTAACTGCAAACCGCTCAAAAATCCGCTTCACTTTGTCTTTGCCGCTTACAAAGTGTTGCAACAAATGAAGAACGTATATTTCATTTTTACCGGAGACGGTCCCCTGCGTGAGCAAGTGCTTAAACTGGTACATAATTTGAATATTGAAAAACAGGTTCTATTCCCGGGGTGGCGTAATGATGCGTTGGAACTTTTAGCCATTAGTGACGTCTACGCCAGTGTGTCTTTGCGGGAAGGGTTGCCCATGTCTTTGCTAGAGGCTATGGCTATGCGCGTGCCGGCTGTTTGCTATGACGTGGACGGTATCAGCGAAGTCATTACCAATAACAAAACGGGGTTTTTGGTGACTCCCAGCGATATTAACACGTTTGCCGATAAATTAAAAGTTTTGCTGCGCCATAATGCCTTGCGCGAACGTTTTGAAGCTGCGATTGACCGCCGCGATTTTGCCGAATTTACTTCGGCCACCATGGTAAAAAAACAAGAAAGGCTCTACCGTAGTTTAGTGCCTCCTACGAAGAAAAACGGAGGGAAACGCCGCTTTTTCCGTCGTAAAAAACGCTATGTAAAACCAATTTCTCAAGGGGGAAAATAATGGACTACGCAATCAACGAAATGGAACAGGAAGTGCTTAACACTACGCGCGAACTGGCCCAAAAAAAATTAAAACCCTTGCGTGCCGAAATGGACGCCAAAGAAACATTTTCCAAAGAAATGTATGAAGAGTACCGCAAGTCCGGTATGTTTGGCCTGTGGTTGCCGGAAGAATATGGTGGCTTAGGCGGGGGAATTACCTGTTTAGCCATGGCATTTGAAGAACTTTCCCGGGCGTGTGCGGGCCTTGCCTTAACGCCGGGTACATCCGCCTTGGGGGCAATTCCTATGTTTTTGGCGGCTACCCAAGAGCAACGCGAAAAATGGTGCCCGGACCTAGCCAGCGGCAAAAAACTGTGGGCCTTTGCCCTAACCGAACCGGAAGCCGGCTCGGACGCAACCGCCCTTAAAACGACCGCGATTAAAGACGGTGATTTTTACGTAGTCAACGGAACCAAACACTTTATTTCTACCGGCAAAGAGGCCGATTTTTATACCGTAGCGGTTAACACAAACCCGGCCCGTGGCCCGCGCGGTATTTCGCTCTTGGTGATTGAAAAAGGAACGCCCGGTTTTACGTTTGGCAAGAAGGAAGAAAAAATGGGGATTCGTTCAAACCCGACGTATGAACTTATTTTTGAAAACGTGCGTGTGCCCAAAGAAAATTTGTTGGGTAGTGAAGGGCGCGGCCTATTATATTTGCAGGAAACGTTGGATTATTCCCGCCCGGGTGTAGCGGCCCAAGCGGTAGGGATTGCGCAAGGCGCGCTGGATACGACCATCCCCTATTTGCGTACCCGCAAACAATTTGGTCAACCCATTATCACCTTCCAAGCACTTGGTCACAAAGTGGCAGAACTGGCGGCCAAAACGGAAGCCGGACGCGCGCTAGTTTACAATTTAACACACCGCATGGACCTGGAGTATTTGCCGGCGGTCAAAAATGCCATGGCCAACGGAACCACCGTGCATGATGAACTTAAAAAATTAAAAGGCCAACGTTGGACCAAATACAGCGCCGAAGCCAAACTTTTCTGCTCTAACGTGGCCATGGAAGTAGCGTATGAGTGTGTAACGCTGTGCGGCGGGATTGCTTATATGCGTGATTTCCCGCTTGAAAAATATATGCGTGATGCCAAAAT
>ONQH01000024.1 GCA_900319885.1 Candidatus Avelusimicrobium ruminicola | reverse complement strand
TGCAGGAACATTGCTTGTACTATCTATCTGTTCGGCTCAAGCCGCCGCGCCGGCCTTGAAAGTGCTTTCTGCCTCGCCAAAAGGGGCGCAAGGCAATATGGGCCGCCAGGCTGTAAATGTGCACTTTAATCAACCTGTGGTAAAACTGGGCGAAGAAACGGCTTTCTCGTCTAAGAATTGTCCCTTGGTAATTACGCCCAAAGTGGAAGGCTCGTGCCGGTTTAGCGGTACGCAAACTTTGTTGTTTGAACCCACGGAAAATTGGCCGGCCGCCACGCAGTTTACCGTGACGGTGGCACAGGGGTTTAAGTCGGCAGTTTCCGGTCAAAAGTTAGACAGCTCCTATCAATTTGCGTTTACCACGCAAGTTCCGCAAGTGATGCTGGTCTATCCGTATACCAACGAACATTGGATTGCGCTAAATCCCAGTTTGTATGTGGCCACCACCTTGCCTGTGAATTTAGATAAAGCCGCCCGGTTCATTTCGTTAACATCTCAGGATGGAACTGCCGTGCCGGTACAAGTGCGCACGCTTACCAAGCCGGAAATTGAAAAGAATTTCTCCTATTTCTCCGAAGAAGAAAAACAAGGATTGTTTGCAATCCACCCGGTGCGTACCTTAAAGCCGGGGCAAAAATATACGCTTGTACTGCAGCGGGGTTTGCCGGCTAAAACCGGTACGTTAGGTATGGCGAATAACTACGAAACTTCCTTTTATACTTATCCGCCTTTGCGTGTGGAAGGCAAGTTGTCCACCGGCTGTTTACCTTATATGCCCGAAATTCGCTTTTCCTCTCCAGTGCGCAAACGCGAAGTATATAACGCGTTGGAAGTTACGCCTGCTTCGGCGAAGAAGCCGCTACCTGAAAATGAAAAAGATTCTTTAGGTTACGAGTTTGTTAATAATAAAACGGGCGAGGCTTATTTTAGAATGCCTCTTTCGTTTATTGAGGTACAACCGCACCAACCTATCAAACTAACTCTCAAAAAAGGGTTGCAAGATATTTATGGCAACTCGTTACCCCAAGACGAAACGTTTACGATTTCCAATACCGGGTATTGCCCGGCAGTAGATTTTTCGGCTGATGGGGTAGGTATATTGGAAAGTTATTTGCCGGCTCGGTTACCGATTGCTTTAATGAATATTCCTTCTGTCTTTGTAGAGGCCACACATTTGAACCGGGATAATTTTATTCCCTTCTACACTAAAAATGCCTCTTATTGCGCCCGTAAAGAATTATCCAATCCCACTTTTTCTGGCAATTATACGTTTAAGGATGTCAAAGATAAAACTTTCCGTACGTTTGTAGATTTAACCCGGTTTAAGCCTACCGCTACAGACAGTATTATCTTTAGCCAATATAAGTTAAAACGCGGAAACGAACAGGAAGATTGCTGGGTATCCGCTACTGATAATATTACCGATATCGGTACTACTTTTAAAACTTCGCCTGATTCTATTTTGATCTGGACGACTTCTCTCAAAACGGGAAAACCGTTAGCCGCCTTACCGGTGGAACTGCGCAGTGAAGAAAACAAAGTTGTATGGCGCGGCGTGACGGATGCTAACGGGTTGGCGCAGGCCCCCGGGTGGAGCAAATTAGATGTGCCTACTAAAGAGTGGGGCCAACCTACGTTGTATGCCTTTGTAACCAGCCCCAACGGGGATAGCGTGGTGAGCAATGTGTGGAACGATGGTATGGAGCCATGGCGTTTTAATATGGATTACGAATATACTCCTTTGGCCCAAAATTTGCTTGCGTATGTGTTTACGGATCGTGGTGTATATCGCCCTGGAGAAATGGTACATATTAAAGGTGTTGTACGTCAGCAAGAAAAAGGAAAATGGACCTTGCCTTCTAACCTACGCGGTACGCTTACGATTAGTGATGCCAGAGGAGAAGAAGTGCTCAAAAAAGAGGTAGTAATTTCAGCGAATTGGGGGAGTTTTGATACTCAGTTAGATCTGCCCGAAACAGCCGCTACCGGCTATTGGGACATTTCTTTTGTTCCGCAAACAAAGGCCAAAGATCCGCAAGGGGCGTCGGTTTCCTTTCAGGTTGAATCCGTAAAACCGGCTGATTTTAATGTATATATTAAAGCGGATCGTTCTTCGTACACCGGGGGGGAAGAAGCCCAATTTTCTGCCGCGGCTCAATATTATTTTGGGGCCCCGTTGGATCATGCCAAAGCCAAATGGACCTTGCGGCAAGAAAATGCCTGGTTTACCCCCAAAGGATATGACGGGTATACGTTTACCCCCTACTTCTTGCAACAAGATCTTATCAAAGATAATGGCAAATTATTGTTGCAATCCTCGGGCGAGTTGGATTCGCGCGGTGCCTTACTCTTTGATGCTAAAATGCCGCGGCTTGCATTGCCGGTGCGTGTCTATGCGGAAATAGATATTGCTTCCCCGGCTCATCAAAACCTGTTTAAGCGCACGTCCTTCTTAGTGCATCCGGCGGATCTGTATGTAGGGGCCAAGGCGGAAAAGGATACCTATGAACAAGGCCAGCCGGTAGATATAAAATTAGTCGCAGTCACCCCGGATGGGAAACCGACCACCACCACTGCCACCGCGGAAGTTTATCGGGAACAATACTATAGTGTGCGTAAAGTAGGTTTAGCGGGCCGGTTGGAATGGGTGAGCGAAAAGAAGGTAACCCCCGTGACTACCCAACAAGTGTCCATCGGCAAGAAAGGGGCCAAACTTACCTTTGTGCCGGCAGAGGGCGGTTCGTACTTTATTAAACTAACGGCTAAAGATTTGTTTGGCCGCACGGTGTTGGGTGGTACGGATGTATATGTATATGGCCAAGGCAATGCCTATAATCAACGCCGGGATGATGATATTTTGGTACTCAAGCAAAATAAAAATGAATACAAGGTAGGTCAAACCGCACGTATCCGGGTAGCCAATCCGTATGAAACCGCGCAAGCACTTATTACGGTAGAGCGTGAAGGCATTTTGGATGCTTGGACGACCACCCTTACCGGTCCTACCGCGGATATTAAAGTGCCGATTAAAGACTCTTACCTTCCTAACGCGTATGTCAGTGTAATGTTGGTGCAGGGACGCACTGCAAAACCGGCTACCGATAAGGAAGATTTGGGAAAGCCGCAAGGTAAAATCGGCTATGTCAATTTGAGTGTTGTCCCGGACGGGAAACGCCTGGAGACCACCATAAAACCCAATGCTAAAAAATACCAACCGGGAGAGAAAGTAACCCTGAATATAAATACCCAAGTAGCGGGGAAAGGCACTCCCGCCGAAGTGGTAGTTATGGCGGTAGACGAAGGCGTTTTGGCGCTTAGCAATTACCAAACGCCGGACTTGTTTAATCTCTTTTACGGTTCTAAACCGATTTCCGTGTTTACTATGGATAACCGTTCCTATGTAATCGGTCAGCGCAGTTTTGGCGAGAAAGGCGAAAACCGCGGCGGTGGCGGAGCGGCTGCCAGTAAACTGGCAGGGACGGATTTGCGTTCGCGTTTCTTGTTTGCCCCGTATTACGAAGCAGCGGTGCATACAAACGCAAACGGGAAAGCGCAAGTTTCGTTCAATTTGCCGGATAATTTGACTACCTTCCGCTTGATGGCGGTATCGCTCACTACGCAAGAATTTGGCAAGGCCGAAGATAAAATTACCGTTTCTAAACCGGTGATGGTGACGGCAAATATGCCTCGCTTTGCCCGCGAAGGGGATCAATTCAACTGCGGAGCCTTGGTATACAACTTTGAGGATGAGAAAGGAAACTTTACCGTGCAAATTAACACCCTGGGCAATATCCAAGCACAGGGCATTAGTCAGCAAACACTCCGTATCCCCAAAGGCCAATCGCGCGAAGTAACGTGGATATGTAACGCAACCCAAACGGGATCTGGGGTTGTGGCTATTATGGCCAAAGGGAAATACACAGATGGTATGCAAACGGAAATTGCGGTTTCTGCTGCCGAGCAGGAACAAACCCTGGCGGTTTATGGAGCCACCCAAAATAAGCAACAAGAAGGCGTGGTTCGTCCGCAATCATTAAATACGTTTGCCAAGAACCGAGTGCAAATTTCGTTGGCTTCCACCGCGTTGTTACAATTGAAAGGAGCCTTGAAATATTTGCTTTCTTACCCGTATAACTGTTTAGAGCAACAAATGTCTAAATTGGCGGCCAGTGTAGGGGCGCAAACCTTAGTACGTGATTTCAACTTGGCTGATCCAAAAGATCTGCGCACGCGCGCCCAGGAAATTCTTAAAACCTTGCCTACGTATCAACACGTAACGGGCGGATACGGATATTGGCCGAATTCTTTACCGGATGCTTACGTTACCGCCTATGCGCTAGATATGGCGCAGACGGCTAAACAAGCCGGTTACGAGGTACCTACCGCTTCTATCAACAAGGCGGTAACTTGGTTGCAAGGCGCATTTAATAAACAGACTACACATGCCTATGCTTATTCGCTGTACGAAACCGATACGGCCCGTGCCTATAGTGCGTATGTATTGGCCCGTTACGGAAAAAATGTGGATAGCCTTTTTAATACGCTTTATGCCAAGCGGACGGATTTGTCCAAACGGGCGGTGGCGTATTTGCTGGAGGCCGCGCATATTACCAAACGCAGTCAAGAAATTAAGCAAAATTTGGCGCAACAACTTACCAATAAATTAGTGTATACGCCTACCGCAGCCTATATAGACGAAACAACGTCTATGCCGTGGATTCATAACAATAACGTAAATACCACGGCGCATGCGTTGCAAGCCTTGCTCATGGCCAATTTACCGCTGGATAATGATTTCCAAGTAGTCTCGTGGTTATTAAGCCAAGTAAATGCACAAGGTTTCTGGCAAGATACCAATACCAGTGCGGCCGTGTTGCGTGCGTTGCAGGCGTACTATACCGCACGTGAAACACAGACCCCTAGTTTTACGGCCACAGTCAAACAGGGAAATAATGCGCTCCTCTCTGCCAATTTCCAAGGCAGAAGCCTCAAGGAAGAAATGGTTTCCGTTCCGTTTGAGCAAATCTATGCACATGGCAAAGAAACCCTCGTGGAATTTGCCAAACAGGGAACGGGTACGTTGTACTATAATTTGGCCCAATATTATACGCCGGCGGCTTATACTTCGCCGGTAGATAGCGGATTTAAGGTCACTCGCACCATTAGCACGTTGGACGGTAAACCTGTTGAGCAACTTTTAACAGGGGAACGCTACAAAGTTACCCTGCATATCAAAAATGCTGCTACGCGCAGTTTTGTAGTTGCGCAGGACTTTATTCCGGCCGGATTTGTACTCGTGAATACCACCTTGGCTACGGAATCGGCCACACAGGCGCAAGCCTTAGCGGCGGATAATACCGCCTTTGGGCGTGTGGAACAATATGATGACCGCATCTATGGCTTTGCGGATGAACTGTCTGCCGGCGAGCATACGTTTAGTTATTTGGTAACGGCTATCTCAGCCGGTACTTATACCTATCCAGCCGCCTGGGCGATACAAATGTATGATTCGGCGGTTTTTGGACGAAACGCTACCAGTACCCTGGTAATTAAGTAATGAAGTATACTCAAGTAATAGCACTTATTTTATTTCTTCCCTGCCTTTGCGGTGGGGAAGAAATTTTAACTCCGTCTAAACAACTCTATGACCGGGTGGGGTTGCCGCTGCGTGGTGTGCTGTCCCAACATAATACCTATTATCAACCTGTTACGTTAGATAAAATATCGCCCTGGCTAATTAGTGCGGTAGTAGCGGCGGAAGACAAACGTTTTTATACGCATAGTGGGGTGGATGTGGCCGCTATTTTGCGAGCGGCCTGGCAAAATGTCCAGGAAGGGAAAATTGTATCCGGCGCGTCTACCATTACCCAGCAACTGGCCCGTGCCATTACCCCGCGGCCTAAAACATTGTGGGGCAAAACCAAAGAGGCCTTTTTTGCCACCCGGCTGGAACAGAAATATACGAAAGAAGAAATTTTGGAGCAATATTTTAACCTCTTGGAATTTGGTAATTTAACTCAAGGGGTACAGGCGGCCAGTCAGTTTTATTTTAATACCGACGCGGCGGATGTGTCTTTGTCGCAAGCGGCGTTTTTGGCAGGGCTCCTAAAATCGCCCACGTACTACAACCCACTCAAACACTTTAGCAGGGCCTTAAAACGGCGTGATTATGTGCTGGGGGAACTGAAAGAAAACGGGTTTATTAACGAAGAAATGTATACCTTGGCCTTGGAAGAAAAAATCACCCTTTCTACCCAACAACGGGCCTTTTATGCCCCGCACTTTGCCCAATTTCTCTCGTCGTATTTGCCTAACGGTAGCACCCAAATCTACACCACGTTGGACCGCGAATTACAAACACAAGTGGAACAAATTGTAAAGAATAATCTCGCCCGCTTAACCGATAGTAACGTGACCAATGCGGCGGTGGTAGTATTGGATAATACCAGCGGGGGGGTGCTGGCTTACGTCGGTTCGGCCGATTTTACTGATAAAAAACATAGTGGCCAGGTGGACGGAGTTCGGGCATTACGCCAACCCGGTTCTGCGTTAAAACCGTTTGTATATGCATTGGCTTTGCAACAGGGCAAATTGACTCCGGCAACCTTGCTGGCAGACGAGGACACGTTTTTTGAGGGGGGATTTCGCCCGCGCAATTATGATGAAACTTTTCACGGGTTAGTATCTGTGCGTAACGCGTTAGCGTGTTCGTATAACATCCCGGCAGTAAAGGCGGCAGAACAAGTGGGGACTACGCAACTGCTTACCTTTTTACACCGGCTGGGTTTTACCTCGTTAACACGAACTGCCGATTTTTATGGATTGGGGATTTCGCTCGGTAACGGAGAAGTGAAACTGCTTGAGTTAACCAATGCGTATGCCACGTTAGCCCGGGGAGGCCTTTTTAGACCGGTCTTGCTGGCTACCCGCCCCGTGATTGAATTGCCCGGAAAAGTAACACGGGTATCGGACGAAAAGACGGCTTATTTGGTAAGTGATATGTTGGCAGATAATCAAGCCCGTTCGGCGGCGTTTGGGTTAAATTCTGCCCTAGTTATGCCTTTTGAGATGGCTGCCAAAACGGGCACTTCCAAAGATTATAAAGACAACTATGCCCTTGGTTATACCCCGCGCTGGACCGTGGGGGTATGGGTGGGAAATTTTGATGCCAGTGCTATGCAAAAGGTATCCGGCATAACCGGAGCGGGGCCGATTTTACATGACGTGGCTTTGGCTGTTTTTGCCAAATATCCGGCTATGTCTTTTTCCCTACCCGGTGGGGTGGTGCGCAAGGTAGTTTGCAGTGAAAGCGGTCTGCTGGCAGGGCCTTCTTGTACGCACACGCACGAAGAAGTGTTTGACGTTACAAATCAACCGGAGCGGTGCAGCGGACAACATCAACCGGTTCAATCCCAAGTGGAAATCATCTCTCCCAAGGCGGCTGATAAATTTATGGTGGATCCGGCCGCCCCACGTGCCAGCCAACAAGTAAAGTTGGAGGCTGCCTGCCCGCAACCTGTTTGCCAGTGGAAAGTGGACAATCAGGCTTTGCCGCAGACTACGTGCCGAACTTGGTGGCCGTTGGTGAAGGGAAAACATGCGGTATCCGTAACGTGTGGCGGTCAAACGGATAAAATTACTTTTGAGGTATTGCCATAAAAAACGCCCGCCAAAAAGCGGGCGTTTTGCTGTATTCCAAAAGTTACGCGGCTACGGACGTTTTGGCTTTGCGCGTAGCAGTTGCCTTGGGCGTTTCTATTTTCCCTTCTTTTTGCTTCAAGCTGGCTTTAATTAAGCCATCAAACAAGGGGTGCGGGCGCATAGGTCTACTGCCAAATTCCGGGTGGAATTGCCCCGCAATAAAGTACGGGTGATCCTCACGCTCTACAATCTCCGGGAGTACGCCTTCGTGCCAGCCGGACACCTTTAAGCCGGCATCCGCTAATTGTTTTACATAGACGGGGTTAAACTCGTAGCGGTGGCGGTGGCGTTCCACAATCTGGTCCTTTCCGTACAATCGGCGCGCTAAGGAGCCCTCTTTGAGGTCAGCTGTGTAGTTGCCTAGGCGCATCGTGCCGCCTTTGTAAACAACGTTTTTTTGCTGGGGAGTCAAATCTACCACCGGGTCTTTCGTGGTGGGGTCAAATTCAGTGGAATTGGCATCATGCAAGCCGCACAAGTTGCGCGCCGCTTCAATGACCGCGCATTGCATCCCTACGCAAATACCCAAAAACGGAACTTTGTTTTCGCGCGCATATTTAATGGTGTTAATTTTTCCTTCAATGCCGCGTGTTCCAAAACCGCCGGGGATCAAAATTCCGTCCACCGTTTTCAGTTTTTCTTCCACGTTGTCTTTTTCGGTATTGACGTAGACGATTTCTACTTTGGCGTCGTTATTCATGCCGGCGTGGCGCAGGGCTTCGTTAATAGACTTATAGGCATCTTGCAATTCTGAATATTTGCCGGCTACAGCAATACGTACCGATTTGCTGGGCGTCATGGCTTTGTCAAAAAACTCAAACCAAGCGGGGTTTACTTCCTGCGTGGGTTTTAGGCCCAGCATGTGCATAATCTCTTTATCAACGCCTTGTTTATAGAACATTTCGGGCACGTGATAAATAGATTTGGCATCCGCACATTCAATCACATTTTGTACCGGCACGCTGCAAAATAGGGAGATTTTCTTTTTCAAATTATCTGAAAGCGGTTTCTCTGTGCGGCAAATAAGCATGCTGGGGGCAATACCCACTTCACGCAGTTTATTGACGGAGTGTTGGGTAGGTTTGGTTTTGAGTTCTTGTGCTACCGAGATATAAGGAACAAGCGTTACGTGTACGGAAATGACGTTTTCGGGTCCTTTTTCCAGGCATAACTGGCGGGCCGCTTCTAAGAACGGAAGTGATTCAATATCTCCCACGGTGCCGCCAATTTCAATAATAGATACATCTACGTCATTTTCAAACGCGGTAAAGCGTTTTTTAATCTCGTTTGTAATGTGAGGAATCACTTGCACGGTAGCACCTAAATATTCGCCGCGGCGTTCTTTATCAATTACCGTTTGATAAATGCTACCGGCGGTATTTGTGTTGGCGCGGGTCATGGTAATGTCTAAAAACCGTTCGTAGTGGCCCAGGTCTAAGTCTGCTTCTGCTCCGTCGGTGGTTACAAATACTTCACCGTGCTGGTAGGGGGACATGGTGCCGGGGTCTACGTTAATGTACGGGTCGCATTTAATCATGTTCACCTTGAGCCCGTTTAATTGCAAGAGTTTGCCAATGCTCGCGCCGGAAATTCCTTTCCCTAGCGAACTGACTACCCCGCCTGTAATAATAATGAATTTAGACATATGTGTTCTCCTCGTAAATAGTTAAATTTTTAATGATGCGCCTTCCAATATTCTTCGGCGCGGCGCAAATCATCCGGTGTATCAATGGCTGGGCCGGCCGGTTCAATTTGCACGCACTTAATAGTCATCCCATCCTCTAGCGCGCGCAGTTGTTCCAATTTTTCTATTTTCTCTAACGGGCTTTGCGGCAACGATACAAAGCGTTTTAAGGCTTCTTTGCGATACCCGTAAATGCCACAGTGATGCCAGTAAATAAAATCTTTATTTTCAGCAGACGGTTCTCGCTTAAACGGTACGCGGGAGCGCGAAAAATACAAGGCACGCATATCCTTGCCCAACACGGCTTTTACACAGTTTGGATTGTCAATTTTAGCGTCCTCTGTGGTGGCCATGACCGCGGTGGCTATATCGCAGGATGGGTCGCGGCGTAAGAGTTCGGCAATTTTAATAATCGTCTGCGGGTTGATAAAGGGTTCGTCGCCTTGTACGTTAATAATAAAAGATTCATCACGCCCTTGGGTAGCCTCGTAAATGCGATCTGTACCGCTCTGGCATTTATCACTGGTTACTATAGCCTGCGCTCCAAAAGATTTGCATGCTTCCACCAC
>ONQH01000025.1 GCA_900319885.1 Candidatus Avelusimicrobium ruminicola | reverse complement strand
CGCGGTTTGTGTGCGTAAAAACGGGATTACTGCTGTTAAGTTCCGGCACGGAAACTGCCGCCGCGCGCACAATAGACTGCTCGGGCAGATAGATATTTCCCAGTATCATACCGCCCACAAAAAGCAAAATCATAGTTAAGATATATAGGATGTATTTCATTAGGTATATTGTAGCAAAAAAATACCCTCAGAACTGTTCGTTTTGAGGGTATCTTTTAATAACGGTCTATTTACCGGCGCCGCAGCATTTTTTGTATTTCTTGCCGCTGCCGCACGGGCATGGGTCGTTGCGGCCGATACGCGGGCCTTCGTGCACCACCGTTTCCACTTTGGCTTGTTCGGGGGCGCCTTCGGCACGTAGTTCGGCTTCGTGGTCCTTCATCCATTTCTTCATTTGGCGGATACTCTTAAAATTCACTCCGTCCGCTTCCATCCGGCGCGCAATATTCATAAAGCGCTCTTTAACCACCGGATCCTGCAGTTTGGCCTTAAAGACTGACGGCAACGCATCCAGTTCCTTTTCCAATTTATCCGCAATAGACGATTTTTGTGTTTCTTCGCCTTCTTGCGTTTGCTCTTTTTTCTTAAACGGATTCCAAATCATACAACTCTCCTACTTAATCAAGCCTTCTACGAAGTTCTTGATAATTTCTGCTTTTTCAAAATAGTGTTTTTCGCGCGGGACTACTAAGCGGTTGGGATGTTTTTCCCAAATCTTCAAAATTTTATCGTCAATTTCAAAGGCTTGTTGTAAGTTTTCCGTGCGCACATTGGTGGCTTGGTAATAGTCTTTCTCCGGCGGCGGGGACAAGTGAATGACGGCATCATACCGGGCCAGTTCCGCCTCTAAAGACGATTCCATATTTTTGAAGAAATCTTCCGGCCCGTACGGCCAATACACCGCCCCGTCAATGGTGCCACGGTCGCACACCATGACGTTAGCGTCCGAGGTTTTTTCGGCCAGTTCTTCCAACTGTTTGACGGTATAATAGATAATCTTCTGTGCGTGCACAATATGGATAGGGCTATTATCCGTGCGCGGGAAGCCACCACTGTAAATTAAGGTTGCCGCTTCCTGCACGAGGGCAATTTTTTTGCCGAAGGTTTCCTTCAAAATAGACAGCGCGGTTGTTTTACCGCCGCTGGGACCACCTGTTAAAACGATTTTTTTCATACGTTATCCTCTAATAATTTTTTCTACAAAATTTTTAATAATTTCCGCTTTTTCAAAGAAATGTTCTTTGCCTTCTACAATCAAGCGGTTGGGGTGTCCTTCCCAAATTTTCAAAATTTTCTCATCAATCTTAAATGCTTCGGCCAAACTTTCCGTGCGCACGTGCGTAGATTGATAGAACGCTGGGTTGGTAGGCGGGGACAAGTGTAGCACCGCATCATAGCGCGCCATTTCCGCTTCTAACGACGTATGCATGGTTTTGAAGAAATCATCCACACCGGCCGGCCAATACACGGCCGCATCTACCGTACCGCGGTCACACACAATTAAGTCCGCGTGTGAATATTCTTCGGCCAGGGCTTCCATTTCGCGCGTGGCTACAAAAATAATTTTTTGCGCCGCTTCAATGTGTGCACGACTATTGTCCGTACGCGGAAACCCACCGCTAAACACCATGGTAGCCGCCTCGCGCACCAGTTCCACTTGCGGGCCAAAGGTTTCTTTAAGCACCGTCAGCGCCGTAGTTTTACCGCTATTAGGGCCACCTGTTAAGGCAATCTTTTTATGCTTTTTCATGCGTATCCTCCGCGGCGGCTTGTTGCTGATCCGCCTGTTTGGCTCCGTTCAACTCCTTTAAGTATAACTCTTTTAACTCATTAAATTCAGCCCGTTTTTCCGCAGGCACATCCCGTACGGCGGAATTGCGGTTCTTCATTTTTAAGAAATCTAAAAATTTCTCCCGCTCTTTAATGCGAAAATCCAAATGCGGCCCGGTGGCTAAACCGGTACTTCCCACATAACCCACGGTGGCCCCTTGCTTAATTTTGGCCCCGGCTTTTACGTTTTTCCCGTAACTTTTCAAGTGACCATACATGGTAGTGTAGTTATTAGCGTGGCGGATTTCCACAAAGTTTCCAAACCCGCCCTTACGCCCGACGAATTTGATGGTGCCATCCGCTACCGCTTGTACAGGCGTACCGGTTGGAGCAGCATAGTCAATCCCTAAATGTGGACGGCGGATTTTTAAGATCGGGTGCAGACGCGATGGATTAAAGCGCGAAGAAATGCGGTATCCGCGAAAACTAATGGGCGATCTCAAAAACATTTTTTTGCTGATTTTGCCCGTTTCATCGTAAAATTCATCTTCAAAATAAAACGCATAGGTGGGTTTCTCTTCATAGACGTGTTTATAAGAAGCGGCTAGTAAGTCTTGAGTGACAATCTCGCCGGATGGAGCATAGTTTTCTTCCCACAAAGCAGTATATTCGTCACCATTTCGCGTATCGGTATTAAAATCTACCGTCCACGAAAATGCATCCGTAAAATCTAAAATAAGCGACGTTTGCAACCCGTCCTCCACCATAGTTTGGAAAAGTGAATTGTGGATCTTCCCCGCCGCAGTTTTGATGCGCGTTTTTAATTCTACTTCGCTTACACCGGCCACCAAATAATCATCTACGTTGGCCACGTAATAGCGTTTGAACCCTTTTTTTAACAATAGTAAAATAAAATGTCCGTTCTCTACGGATAGGGAATATTCATCTTGATTTTGCAGACGACGCGTATCGACCACGCTGGAAAGTTTGGTCACAATCTGCACCACGTCCTGCCGGGAAAGGCCCGACTCCACAAGCGCATTATAAATCGGTTTATCTTTGATGGTATGTTCTACGACAGGAATTTCGCGTTGGCTATCCAACAAGGCTTGTTCTTGCGCCTGACGCTGTTTGGTAACGCGCAACGCCAGCCATGTACTACCCACAATGACGGCTAATACCAGTAGATAAAATACAACGTCATGATAGCGCAAATAATGCCGCTGTAAAAAAGCAAAAAATTTTTCTTTCATACTTAAAAGCGGGCGGGCAAATGCCCGCCCTATCTGTTTAATTACCTTTCAAGAAAGAGCAAAGCGCAATCGCGTTTAACTTTACTTTCGGGTCATCGGCACGCGAAGGCAAGATGACCGGAATTTTCGGCCCTACGAGTACCGCCGCCGCTTCCATATCCGTCCCAAAGAAAGCCAAGGCTTTGTAAAGCGGGTTGGCGGCATCCAAGTCCGGCAGCATCAAAATATCGGCATCCCCGGCTACTTGTTTACCTTTAATGCCTTTTTCAGCGGCACGTTCCGGGCTCATGGAAATATAGAAATCGTACGGGCCTTCTACCACACAACCGGTGATTTTGCCTTCTTTATTCATTTGTTCCAACGCGGCAGCATCTACCGTGCTGGGGATTTTTTCGTTCACTTTTTCTACCGGGCACACGCAGGCTACTTTCGGGTTTTCTAAACCCAATTTGTGCATGGTGTTAACCGCATTTTGCACAATTTTTACCTTTTGCTCCAAGGTGGGTGCAATCACTACGGCCGAGTCGGTCACCGCAAAGGGTTTTTTGTATTTAGGCGTGCTGAAAAGCACAAAGTGAGACAAAAGCGCGCCTTCCGGCACCAAGTGGGCCTCTTTATTCAAAATGGCTTTCATATAGTATTTGGTATCCACCAAGCCTTTGATTAAAAAATCGCCTTTGCCGGCTAGAATTTGATCTACGGCCAGTTTGCACATAGTGGGAACATCTTCGCAATCAATAAATTCAAATTTTGCTTCATTGAGACCAATATTTTTGACCATTTCTTTTACAGCGGCTATCGGCCCAATCAAA
The DNA here is from genome assembly GCA_900319885.1 of Candidatus Avelusimicrobium ruminicola. GTDB lineage: Bacteria > Elusimicrobiota > Elusimicrobia > Elusimicrobiales > Elusimicrobiaceae > Avelusimicrobium > Avelusimicrobium ruminicola. The sequence goes on along the minus strand of ONQH01000025.1, from coordinate 5,946 downwards.
ATACCATGGGAAATAAGCCCGTTATCATCCGCCATTTTAATAGCAGTGAGGGCCTCTTTGTTATTGGCACCCGGCACCACGACCCGGTTTGATTTACCTTTTACTTGGTTAATTAAATCTGCAAAACTACTAAATTTCATACACTTCCTCCTTAAATTAGTATTAAAAATCAGTTATACTGTTTGACAATCTTAGGATTGTCCAGCGCGCGCTTGGCGGCGGCACGCAAGGCGTCTTTTTCTTCGCTCCCCGGGAATACATACACCGGGGCAATCCACCCCACATACTGGCTGAGTTTCTGCGGGATGTATTTACTGTACATCAGCCCGCCGGTAAGCGCCACAAAGTCCACTTTGCCTTCCAGCACTACCGACATTTCCCCAATGGCTTTGGCCAGTTGATAAATCAGGGCCTCCAGGGCCAGTTTGGCTTCGTCGCGCGAACAGGTAATTAAACTGCCCGGGCGTTTTTTGCCCGTTGCAATAAATTCTTCCAATTCCTTCACGTCCGACGTACCCGTATACGCCACCAGGCCGCCCTTGCCGCGCATTTTCAAATGGATCTCCCGTTCCGTATATTCGCCGGAAAAACACATCTGCACCAATTTGGAACCCGGCGTACTGCCGCTACGTTGCGGGGTCATAGGGCCGTCCCCTTCAAACCCGTTAGTCACGTCTATCACGCGGCCTTTGCGGTGTGCCCCGACGGACACGCCTCCGCCCGCATGGCAAACGACGCAGTTTACGTCTTCATAGAGTTTCCCCCGGTTGCTGGCAATTAAGCGCGCCACACGTTTTTGGCTAAGCGCATGGAAAATAGAAATACGGGGATTTTCCGGCATGCCGGAATAGCGCGCCACCGGTTCAAATTCATCCACAATCACCGGGTTGGCAATGTAACTGGGACAACCGGCATATTTGGCAATATCTTTGGCCAAAATGCCCCCTAAATTGCTGGCATGATTGCCGTATTTGCCCACGGTTAAATCTTTAATCATTTTTTCATTTACCGCGTATACCCCACCTTCCAGTGCGTGCAGCAACCCGCCGCGGCCAATCACAGCGTCTATTTCTTTGAGTGAAATTTTATGATCTAACAGATAGTCTACAATCAGTTTGCGCCGCAAAGGCAGTTGAGCGGTAACATTTTGATTTTCGTACGGTTCCAAGTCGGTCATAGAATAGCGCACAGTCACTTCAAACACGGCTTTGTTGCCGCGGTAATAACCGATATCATCAGAGGTAGAACCGGGATTGATAACCAGGATATTATGCGCCATAACTATTCTCTTGCCTACTTGTTATATTCTAACAAATTTTAGGCGTTTTTTTGACTACTCTTTGCCCGGCTACTTAAGACGCTGATTTAGCCGGTCCACCAACGTTTTTAAGAAAAACAGTTGTACCGTAGAGAGCGGATGACGGGAAAGCGCGTGGCGCAAAAAATCTTTGCGCTGTGCTAACGACAAGTCATTACGCAAATCTACTTTTTCGCACAAGGTTTCTACAGAGCCTAAAAACATCTCGCGTTGTTGATCGGTAGGTTGATCGTGGGCCGGTTGGACCGACCGTAACGGCGTAAACCCTGTATGGCGCGAAAGTTCATAACACGTTAAAATAACCGCTTGGGCCAAATTGATAGAAGGTTGTTTGGCTACGGTAGGGATATTCAAAATAGCATCACAGCGTTCAATATCTTCGTTAGAGAGGCCTGTTTTTTCGTTGCCGAAAACCAGCGCCACTTGTTGGGTGGGGGCTGTTTCCAACCGTTGGTTCAAGTTAGGTAGCGTGATGACTTCTTGCACCACGCCGCGATTGCGCAAAGCGGTAGCCGCCAGCGAAAAGGTACAATCTTGCAAGGCTTCATCCAAACTGGTAAGTTGCCGGGCGTTTTGCATAATGTCACCGGCTCCCACCGCGCTGGTAGCCTCGCGCCAGACGGGAGCATAAGGCTCCACCACCCGCAAGTCTGCCAGACCGAAATTAGCCATGGCCCGGGCGCACGCCCCGATATTATTGGGGTCGCGCGGGCGCACCAATACGACGCAAAAATTACTCATTTGCGGGCCGCCTCGTAAATAGATTCGGCAAACGTGGGATGGGCAAAAATAACTTCCCCCAGTTGGGCCCGGGTAAACCCTGCCCGCAAGGCTACACTTATAACGTGAATAAGTTCAGCCGCGTGGGTCCCCACAATCGTACCGCCTACCAGTTTATCGGTTTCATCCGTGAGCAATTCCACATATCCTTCGGTTTGGTCCTGGGCCACGGCACGCCCATTGGCAAGCAAGAAAGATTTGTGCGCTTGAACCGTTTTACCTTGGGCCTGTGCTTTGGTTAGACCCACCGAAGCAATTTCAGGCGAAGTATAAATAGCGCGGGGAACTGCCTCATTATGATACAGGGCCCGTTGTCCGCATACATTACGGGCGGCCACTTCCCCTTGGCGCGTTGCCGCGTGCGCTAACTGACATAACCCGGTAACATCCCCGGCCGCATAAATATTATTTTTAAGTTGCAAGGTTTGCGGGTGAACCTGTACGCCTTTGCGCGTCCAAGACAGCCCGATATTTTCCAAGTGTAATTCCGTTAAATCTACGGTGCGGCCGATGGCGGCTAAAATCTTTTCCGTTTGCACGCTAGAGCCGTCAGAAAGGGTTAACTTCCACCCCCCGTTTTCTTGCACTACCTGTGTGGCCGATACCCCCACATGCAAGGTGACCCCGCGTTTGGTGAGTGCTTGCGCCAACGTACGGGCGGCGGTTTCGTCTTCCTGAGGAAGAATACGCGGTTGCATTTCAATCACGTGGACTTCCACCCCCAAGGCACTTAAAAAATCGGCCATTTCGCACCCGATTACACCGCCTCCCACAATGGCGATGCTTTGGGGCAAAGCGGACATTTCAAATAAATTGGCGTTATGATAAATTTTATCTTTAATAGCCTCAAACGGAGCCGGGAAAAACGCTTGCGAGCCGGTAGCCAAAATCACTCCGTCTGCCGGCAGTGTTTGTTCACCCGCGGCGGTTTGCACACGAACCGTATGTTCGTCTATAAAACTGGCAGTGCCGGTAATGACCGTAACCCCCGCTTTTTTTAGTAAAAAGGAAATCCCCTGGACTAATTTTTGCGTGGCTTTTTGCTGGCGGGCTTGCAATTTGGCCCAGTCTTTCCGGGCGAATAATTGTGCGGATAAATCCTCGCTCCCCGGTTCGCTCCAAGAGGCCAACGTAGGCAGTAACGCAAATTTATGCGCCGCGTCCAACAACGATTTGGACGGGATACATCCGCAATTTAGACATACGCCCCCTAGTTTATCTTTTTCAATCAACGTCACTTGCGCGCCCAATTGGGCCGCTTGCAAAGCGGCGGGATACCCGGCCGGACCGCCCCCGATCACAATAATCTTTGGCATACACACTCCTGAAATTGAATTATACCTATTGTACCATTAAAAACGGTATAATAAAAATAGATGAAACAAGCAAAACCTTCTTTTGTGGGACATCGCGAACGCTTGCGTCAAAAACTAACCGAACACGGGTTAGAGGCTTTTCTGCCGCATGAAGTCTTGGAGTTACTGCTTACTTACGCCATCCCCCGCAAAGATACCAAGCCCCTCGCGTGGGCCTTACTTAAAAAATTCGGCTCCTTAGCCAACGTCTTAGATGCGGATGAGCAGCAATTATGTGAAGTAGAAGGCCTAGGCGCGCACACAGCCCAATTCTTAAAATTAGTACGGGCGGTATTCAAAATTTACTCCTTAAACCATGTACAACAAAAAGTTTCTATCCGTTCCCCACAGCAAGTAATTGATTACTGCAAAGCTTCTTTGGCTGATAAGCATGAGGAGTGCTTAGAACTGATTTTTTTGTCTGTGCGAAATACCGTAATTGGCACCCAAATTGTAGCCACCGGTTTGTTGGACCAAGTAACCATTTCGCCGCGTAAAATTGTGGAGTGTGCCTTGCACGCGCAAGCGGCCGCGCTGATTTTGGTACACAACCACCCGTCGGGGGATGCGTCCCCTTCGCAAGAAGATATTGCGCTCACGCAAGACGTCATCAAAGCAGCCGCCTTGTTTGGCATCCGCGTACACGACCATATTATTATAGGAAAAGGCGGCACACACTTTAGTTTGCGTACCAATGATGTGATTTAACTTTCCCGCGCAAACACAAACGCCATGACCCGCTTGGCCCCGGCCCGGCGCAGCGTTTGGGCACAGGCTTCTAACGTACTGCCGGTTGTGGCTACGTCATCTATTAGCAAAATTGTTTTGCCTTTCACCGCAGATTCTTCTTTAACTTCAAAGGCCTCTGCCATATTAGTAACGCGGGCTTTGCGCCCCAGTTTCGTTTGAGAACCGGTATCGCGCACGCGCACCAAAGACGTAGCATCCAGCGGCAAACCGGTATGTTGGCAAAACGCGCGTGCTATCAGTTCACTTTGATTATAACCGCGTCGTTTTTTACGGGTAGGAAATAACGGAACGGGCACTACGCAATTTACGCCGGCTAGTTCCTCAAACAAGCCAAAACGTTGCGCCATCCATTTGCCCATATAATCGGCTACATATTTATTGCCTTGGTACTTTAGCGCATACACAATCCCGCGCGAAAATTCATTAAAATTACAGGCGGCGCGAATATATTTACACGTGAATTTTGCTGCCTTACTCCCCCGACAATGGAAACAATGCGCCCCGCCGTCTTTGAGTACGACCCCACAACGCTGGCAAATCAAGGGCCCGGGCAACGCAAGGCCGTTTTCACATATAGGACAAAGCGGGCCCGTAGCATCCCACGCCAAATCTTTGCCGCACGAAAAACACGTGCGTGGAAACACGATATGCAGTAGATATTTGCCCCCGTTTCGCACGTACTTCTTAAAATTGGACAGTAACATTGGCGGCCACATGATAGGCGGTGTAATCTTCGCTCTCTACGTAAGCGTGATCCATGACGGATACCCCGCCGCTTAACGTAAGGCGCAAGTTTTGGGACATTTCATAATCCAGCGAAGAAGTAGCATCAAACAAATGATAATTATCTTTGACCTCTACAGAAGATTTTTTATCCGTGTACGAGAACGTGGTATTCCAAATCACACGGTTGGTGGTACGGTAGACCCGGTTTAAGAACGGCAGTTTGAAACCGCGCGGGAGGTTAAAGTCCCACCGCAAATTCAAACTGGGGATCCACTGGGTATAACTTTCGCTCAAGCGTCCTTGCGCCAGCCATCGGTCATGCGTGTTATACAATACTTTGGGGGTCACGCGCATAGAGCCGATATAGAACGACGTTTGGGCCGAAATATCGTCATCCAAAATACGCTCCGTACTGGAATGTCTGCGCAAGTCCCATTTTTCGGTTTCATGACGGGAATAGGTAAGCACCGTATCAAAGAACCTAAATAACATAAAGCGCAAATCGGCCCCGTATTGCGTATTTTCCTGCTCGTCCATATCTATATTGGTCTGCTTGACTTGGCTGTAGCGCAATTTTAAGTTAGACGTGTTCATCCAGCGCCCGCCATAGAAGAATTTTTCCAGGTCCGAAATAGAAATGGTAATATCCGGCAACGTCATGCTGGTAGAGTCATACTCGGTGCCGGTCTGCTCGTTACTTTGCAGGGTCTTAGAGAAATTGTTAATAATCGTCATGGTCTGTAGCGGAGCCCACGGGCCGGCCAGTTTGTATTTGGAGAGCGGACTCCAGCGTTGGGTAGAGGTAAAGGTATCGCGTAACGTCATACTGCGGCGGTACCCAAACGCCCCCACATCTTTCAAGGAACGGTTGCGGATCCACAAATCTTTGCGCGAATCATACCCGCCGTCTACATCATCCCACGTATCAGCGTCTTGCATGCGGTAACTGGAAGAAATGACAAACGTGCTAAAGAGTTTGTTATTAGGTAGCAGTTCGTTGCCGCTGAGCGTAAGCGT
>ONQH01000144.1 GCA_900319885.1 Candidatus Avelusimicrobium ruminicola | reverse complement strand
TTGCATATCATAAAACAACTGTGAATACTTCTGCGTAAAGCGATTTCTATGTACCTCTATAAATTGAGGGTGGCCGCTGAAACAGAGAAACTTAAAATCAACCAATCCGCCCGTAGACGCATCTTCCATATATTTTTCGGCAATAATACGCGGTGGCACATTTTTATAGGGCCACTCTCTACCGTACCAATACCCGTTAGACTTAAGCCGGGCAGACAATTTTTTGATCGTTTGAGGCTTGTCCAATTTAGATTTATCCCGGCAAATCACAATACTGTGCGAGTCATGCGTGCATTTCAGCACAAACTGATGGGGCAACTTGTCAAAATCAATATTCTCGGCCTTATTCCATACCCCTAGCGTGGGGATAATATACTGCGCCCCAATTTTATCAGCCACCCATTGTTTAACGGCATATTTATCCACTAGCGTGGTATAGAGCGGATTTCTATCGTGAAGTTTGAGCCAGTTTAATTTTTCATTAAAGGTTTGCGGATGTTTGAGATTGGCAAATTTGTGAAAATGGTGAAAATATTGAAGTTGAATATAGAGTTCATCCGGCAAACAATGTGATAATTTGCGTAATACAGACATGCTTTCTCCTTGCATAGACTGCAGTAATAGCAAGAAGAAATGTCGCCCGATAACAGGGCAATCAGCAAAAGTCTATTTCTAATTAAATTATACTATTTTTCGTTATGCCAGCATAAGACACTTAGCGGGCCAACCATTTTTGTAAGGCTCTTTTTATCCGTAGCGCGGGGGTATAGCGTTTTAATATGTCTTTCAAGGCCCGCGTGGCTAATAAGCGCGGCACCGTGCGCCAAGCCGCCCACGCAAGACTGTAGCGAGGATAATACGTATTAAATTTATCCGCTATGGAACGACAAGGCACAGGGCCGCATAGTTGTGGATTGCCGACCTGAGCCTCTTGGTAGGCGCGCGGGAAAAGATGCATTTTATCCCGACAGGCCTCCAGCAGTTGTTTTCCCTTAGGGGTATTTATGAGGATAACCGAGCATCCTTTAGACGTGTCTCCCCCTTCAAAAGGAGTCTGTTTCCCTAACCCCCAAAAATCGCCCAGGGTTACATCCCCCGCGCGTTGTGGCTTTGCATAAGCGCAATTATAACAGGCTGGGCGATACGTATATCCCATTAAAAAACAGGTTACATATTCATCCGGTAACAAACGGGATAAAGCACGGTAATCATTACAACGAAAATCATACGCATTGTTGTTGTTACGAAACTGAATCGTGTCAATTTGCGTTATACCGCGTGTACTTAAATGATCCTTGAGCATTTGAAAAGAGGGCGTTCCATGGCAAATTAAATTCACTAAAAACAAATTGGGGTGGTCTCCCACGTAGTTAGATACCCCAGCATTTTGGCAAGGTGTTCCCACGAACAAGACTGTTTTACCGTCCATTAAATCCTGCCGCAGGGGGGCATATACATCCGCCGCATAACTATACACATATTTGGAGCCTTTGAGCCGGCCGAGATCGTGTTCTTGATGCACACGAATATGGCGAATTTCGCCCTTTTCCAGGGCCGCTCCATATACCACACCCCCCTTTGCAATAATATATTTTGCAAACAAACTGGCAGCTGCCCCCGAAGAAGAAGTAGTGCGTTCCTTCTCTTCTTTGGCCCACGCCGCCCAACAAGCCTGTGGCTCATGCAGCACAACAGGCGTATTAGCCGGGCATTTTTGGCGGCACAAATTACAATTCACGCATTTTTGCGTATCAATCCGGGGGTATAGATGCCCCTGGGGGTTAGGCTGCAACGTGATACAATGCTGCGGACATACCGTCAGGCACTCACCGCAACCGGTACAAAATTCGTGTGAACAGATGAGGTTTGTCATTGTAGGGCCTCCCGTAGGAACTGAATACTTTGGGCCCGATCCTGCTGCAAATGTTCAAAATTCTTCTCCAAATTAGCAATACGGCTGCCAGGCCCCATATTCATACAATAAAGCGGTTTATTGAACAGTTTGGCAAAAACCGCCGCATGGAAAGAGCCGCTCACCACGCCCTTGCTATAATAAATAAGATTTAAGAAATCCCACGGACCGGCCTGAAAATATTTAATAAAATTTGGCTTGTACAACGTGGAAATCCCCAACGGCAAACTGATTACCAAAGGAAGGCGGTTGCCTGGCGGAATAGACTTTAATAATTGGGGTCTGCTATACGGAACATATACAAACAGATATTCTCCCTTAATCAGCGGCTCTGGGGAGATATATTTTTTCCATTGGTCCGCATCCAATAATAAAGTGGGGTCTAGGGTGACCTGCGGACGGTTGGTAAATGAGGCCAGCAAATCTGCGCCCGACTCTTCCCTCACGCTTACCGCACTAAACGTGCGCAAATATTCCTTAATTTTGACTTTATCCTGTTCGGTTAATAGTTGTGTGGGCTTATCCCCAAAACTTGGCGCGTAAGCAATCTTTTTGGCCGCGGGAAAGGGCAGGAAATAAAGCCAAGAAAAATCTTTTGCCTTCACATTCCATATTTGGTCTCCCCCGGCTAGGTAAATGTCATAGTGAAGCCCCTCTTTAAGCACCTCCTCCTCTGCATTCTCCGTGGGACGCGCTACCTGCCCGGAACAGTATAACCGCTGCACTTGGGAGCGGAAGTTAATTGTTTCGCACGCATATCCCAGGTCTCTAAGCACCTGTTGCAAGGCAAAATTTTGCAACATAGAGCCATAATTATGCGAAGCGTGGAAAGTTAAAATACCTACTTTTTTCATATCTCTATCCTATTGTACGAATTTCAAAATATTACCTTGGTTTCATTCCTTGACCACACTGTATATTAGTGCTTGAAATATTGGTAAATTCTTTTTGCTACTTGAAACAATCCGGGCACCTTTTTTAGTTTCCCCGCCAGCCATTTTCTGCGGTATTTCTTCTCAATGAGTGCCTTGTATTTATTGTATGTTATGCTCGGTAAATGCAGTTCATCTAAAATGCGAAATAGCAACTGTTTTTCCACCCGGCATTGTTCCGCTACGGATCGGCGCTTGCGAGTATGGCTATGAGAGGTGTGACGCATAACATATTTGGCTAATACTTTGTTTAGATAGCCGCATTTGCCACTATACACAATGGGTAGCAACATTTGCCAATTTTGTCCCACCGGGGTATCTTCATAAATTTGTCGTTGAGTATTGCAAGCCAGCCAATTTTTGGCTCTATAAAAGTAAGTTAAGGCAGGCGCAGATAAGGCCTCGTTTCTTCCCAGCAAGCAATCTATAAATAGGTCATCTTTAGCCTGTGGCTTACGCATGATGCGACGAATTACCTGAGCGGGGGCCTCTTCTTTTACTATCTCCACACCGCTATAACAAAGGGCATAGTGGGGATACTGCTCCATAAACGACACTTTGGCGGAAAGAAAATCCGGATATAAGATGTCATCACTATCTACACAAGCCAAATATACCCCCGTAAACCGCTTCAAGCCATAGTTAAGGGCATGGGCAACGCCCTTATTTTCTTGTTTGTGGTAAACTACCTGCCAGCCTTTTTCTTCTAGCAACGGTTGATAAGAAAGAAAAATCTTCTCTGTTCCATCCCGGCTTCCGTCGTTAATAAAAAAGAACTCCACCTGCTTATAAGTTTGCGTTAGTAACGAATCCAAGAAAGGCGTAAGATAGGTTTTTCCGTTATAACACGAGGTAATTAAAGATACACGCGGTTGGCTTAGCATACGCTAGATCCTCCCGGCTTGTTTACAATCTCTTTTAGATAGGCCAAGGCACGCGCCTTTTCTTGTTGTAAAATGTTGTTTGAGACAGAAAAATTAAGGGGCTCCTCGTAATTTGTACCAATTTGCTCAATCAGCCGGTTTGTAAAACCAGTCAATTCAAGCATATTTAGAATGCGGTCGTTGCGCAAACGTGCGTCGCCCGCGCGCACCACATCCACAAAAAACGGTTTGTTAAAATTGAGAGAGAACACAAGCCCGTGGAAGGAATTAGTAACAATATACGTGGCCCCTAAAAAATATCCCAGCCATTGTTGCGGGGTAACACACATTGACTTAAAAGGGATTTTAGATCGAAGAGAAGCGCTAATATGAATTACTTTTAAGCCTGTATGTTTAGATAGGCGTTGGGTAAAATCAATAATTTTAGAATTTTCATCCATTAAATAGAGCAAAATATAATTGCTTTGGTTTTTGGGTAAAGAGGCTATGTGTTGCCAGTTTTGTTTTGTCAAAAGTAACGTGGGGTCCAAGTGTACCAATATCGGTTTACCCGTTACCTGATGAAGTTTTTCTACCGTTTGTTTTTCACGCACGGAAATACCTGCGAAGTTTTTTAGATAATTGCTTAAAAATTTTTCTTCCTGGGCAGAAATATCTTCCACAGCCACACTGGCCGCATACGAATATTTTTTGGAATTATCTTGCACAAAATCCAGCAGATAATTCTTGTCAAAGCCCGTAATCCGCGGGTTAAATACTTGGTCGCTGCCTGTTATAAATAGGTCATAAATCGCATTTAGTTTTGCTATATCAGCCGCCGCTACCGGCGTTGTATCCGTCAAATACCGTGACCGAAATTGCTCAAATTTGCGCTGATTTGATAAAAATTTAGCCAAAAACAGTAATTTTCCCACTTTAAGCGCCAACCATTTTAAGCTAAAAGATCCCGACCAAAAGGAATAGAAATCTTCTATAGCAGGGCATAAATAATTAACGATTTGAACTTGAGCATGCAAAGAGAGCAACGTCTGCTTAAGCGCATATGCCTGCAAAACAGCCCCATAATTATTGGCTCTATGAAAAGTTAAAATACCGATTTTTTTCATTTCTTTTCTCCCTAAACAAGGATGATTGAATAGACTTAGCCTGAATAAAAAGCATACCACCAAAAAGCACGATGTAGCCATATAAGTTAATCAACGCATGGGGTCGTTGATAAATAGAAACTACAAATAAGAATAATAAAATAAGCGCATTTTTATTTTTTTGGGCTTGTAGATATCCACCAGCAATAAATAATGCTAAGAACAACCCAAATCCGATAATTCCCATTTGCACAATGTACCTTTTATAAGAAGATGTTCCATGGTTATCATAAGCAACAAGATCATAATCCATTCCATATCCAAAAAATATGTCATTAGACTGTACTAACTTAGAAAATTCATAATCGTATAATTCAGAAGAGCGATTATTCCCTTCTAAACCCTTTTCTGCAGAAATTGCAAAACGCTGGGAAAATCTGTTTAATTGTTCGTTTCCGAAATCTATATTGGGAATTTGTATAAATACAAGAGGAAGCAATAAAACCCAAATAATATTTAAAAAATTTTTACGAATTGCATAGCAGGTCACAAATAGAAAAAATGCTCCGGGTTCATTAAAAATGCCACATAAACGCAAAGATGTTCCCCCTTTAAAGATAGCCAATATCCCCCATTTAACATAACGTACACCCATTTGATTCTCAGAATAATAATTTAATTCAGAAAAACCAAGAGGTATATGCAATAAATATGCGCACCACATTGCCAATGAGAAAGCACACTGGGTTAAAAATAATAGGAAAAACAAATTAAAAATCTTTAATTTCAATTTATCATGAAATAACATAAAACAACCCATTATCAAAAATGGAATTGTTCCATCTCCCTTAAAACCTCCATCCGTGTAAAAAACTCTAAATAGGAAATAAAACAAAGGAATACAAAAAAGACATATATTTTTCTTTGTAACTTTTTTTTGTTGGAATAGCATTGCCATGCCTAATGGAACACAGGCTACACCAATCGCATTTACAAACAACCAATATATCTTGGAATATTCCGGTATGGCAAATGCCAGTAAAGCTGTTTTCAAACCGAAAATAGCGTAACACCAAATACATAAATTTTCAACTGAGATCCATTGTAATAGCTTTTTCATTTTGAGACCTTCTTTTTGTCTGCCTGGGTAATATAAAATTCGGCTAAATAGTGGCTAGTTCCGAATTGTGTGATTACAAACAATACCGTAGTAAACCCTGCAAAAGCACAATAGCGGGCAATGGTTAAAAAACGACTGCTAATAATAACAGCCGAAGTAGCAATTAAAATGGCTTGCGGATTATGGGAGAAAAATCCCACAAATTGGTTAAACAAACGATAGCCCTGTTCCATATGGCCCACACCAAATACGTCAGGAAATGGCGAATACATATGAATAAAAGCAGAGACATAGGTGATTGTATCGTTTCCAATGTTCCAATCTCGAAAGGCTGATAAAAACCAAAGCTCCAATGCAATAAGGATTAATACGGGCCAACGTCCTATTTTTTTAATAAATATACATTGAAGAAAAATTGCCAAAATAAGTAAATAATACTGCTGTAAGGCTTGCATAATATCCTCTTTTATCTTTTTAATATACGTAAAACATAGGTAAGCGGTTGGATGAATAAATTTTTCTCATATTGATTAAATCCAAACAACCACATACATGCACCGTAAGTCGCGGTAAGGCCTACGCCGTGAATAACTAAACTTATCCAATCCGTGCGTAAGGGGAAGAAATAATTTCCCACTCCAATTAGCATACAAGCCAAGATGAGTGGCTTGGATAATTGAAACAAATTTTTGAAAAATAATTTTAAATCCAGTCCAATATGATGATAATACCAGTTAATAGCAAACCCGGACCCTAAGGTAAGACAAATGGCCGTAGCAGTAGCACAGCCTATTTCCCCGTAACGCTTAGCTAGTGGGATAGATAAAGCGATATTGAGTCCTGCCATAGCCAGATACACATATGCCCGAAATGCATGCTTTTTAAGTGCTTGCAACAGAGGAATTCCGATATTTTGCGAAACATCTATAATGTAAGCAGCCATAATGATAAGGGCAATATAATAACAGAGTTCATAACTAGGGCCTACCCAAAGTGCAATAAACGTTTTTCCTAAGAAA
>ONQH01000007.1 GCA_900319885.1 Candidatus Avelusimicrobium ruminicola | reverse complement strand
GTAGGTACCTGCTCTAAGACGTTTGCCACCGTAGGCGGCTTTGTAGTGGGCGACGAGGACATTATCCACTATATGCGCCACAACGCCCGCAGCCAAATCTTCTCTGCCTCTATGCCGCCCGCTTGTATTGCGTCTATTTCCAAGGCAGTGGATTTAATTTCCAAGGATACTTCCCGCCGCGACAACCTGCTGCGCTTAACCGCGCTACTTAAAAAAGGTTTGGAAGACCTGGGGTATGATTTGGGCACCAGCACCACGCCCATTTTACCCGTGCACGTAGGCAGCAACGAAAATTGTTTTAAGATGTGGCGTGCCTTGCACGAGATGGGCATCTTTGCTAATCCGGTGATTTCGCCCGCTGTGCCGCCCGGCCGCGCGTTAATTCGCCTGACGCTTATGGCCACCCATACCGAGGCGCATGTGCAAAAGATTATAGACAGTTTTGCGCAAGCAGGTCGTTCTCTGGGTATTATCAAATAGTTTATAACCCCGCCTGGTGCGGGGTTTTTAGTAGGAGGGTTTATGGTACGTATTGAAGAAATCTCGCAAAAAGACCTTAAAAAATTTATCAATTTTCCGTTTGAACTTTATAAAAAAGACCCCTATTGGGTGGGAGAATTAAAGGAAGAAACGCATAAACTTTTGCGGGAAGATAATCCCTTTTGGCAACATAGCACGCGTCAATTATTTATGGCCTATAAAGATGACAAACCGGCCGGACGTCTTTGCGCCTTAGTGAACCGCCGCCATAACGACTATCACCACGAAAATATTGGTTTCTTTGGTTTTTTTGACTCAATTAACGACGAGGAAGTTTCCGGCGCGTTATTTAAGGCGGGCGAAGAGTGGCTGCGTGCCCAAGGAGTGACGGCGGTGCGCGGGCCGGCCAATCCGTCCAGCAATCACCCGTATGGGCTTTTGGTGGAAGGTTTTGATTCTATGCCGGCTATTATGATGCCTTATAATTATCCCTACTATGCTGATTTAATAGAAAAAGCCGGTTTTACCAAAGCCAAAGATTTGTTGGCTTTTCACCGTACGGAAGAGGATAAATTCTCGGAGCGGTTCCTTAAGGTGTGCGAGCGGTGCGAACGCAAAGGGGGGATTACGCTACGACGTTTGAACCTCAAAGACTTAGAGCGGGAAGCCGAAATTATCCGCGACATTTACAACAAAGCCTGGGCGGAAAACTGGGGTTTTGTGCCGCTGGATAAGCAAGAAATGGCCAATATTGTGACGGAACTTAAATCCATTGTGCGTGTAGAAGGCACGTGTATTTTGGAAGAGAACGGAGTCCCCGCCGGGTTCTATATTTGTATTCCTAATATGAACCATGTACTCAAAATTTTGCGTGGTTCTATTTATAATCCGCTGCGGCTTATTAAAGCGATGTGGGCGTGGAAACGCATTAAAGATGCCCGCCTAATTATGCTGGGCGTACTGCCCGAATTTCGCAAACGCGGCATTGACCTGATTTTAATTAAACACATTGTCACACACGGGGTGGCTGTATGGCACGAAGCGGAACTTTCCTGGGTGTTGGAAGATAACGCCGGGATGTTGCGCGGCATTGAAGAGTGCGGGTGTCATTTTTCTAAACGCTACCGCGTCTATCAAAAAGAATTATAAGTTATTTGCTTTTGGTGACCCGTTTCCAGGCGGCTAAAAAATCGTCCGGAACTGGGGCTTCAAACTGCAATTTCTTGCCGGTTAGCGGGTGATTAAATGCTATTTTGCGCGCATGAAGCATTAACCGCTCGGCGGTGGCCCCTTTGTAAAGCCAGTCGCCCAACACCGGGTACCCCAGCCAATTAAGGTGTACACGCAGTTGGTTGGTGCGGCCGGTGCGCGGATAAAGTTCAATATAGGTAAATCCGTTTTTGCGTTCCAATACTTTGTAGTCCGTAATGGCCTCGCGCCCGATTTCGGACGCTTTAATTTTGCCCCCGGCTACGCGGCCAATCGGCACGTCAATAGTACCTTTGTCGTCGGGCACTTCCCCGCAGGCGATAGAGTGATAGGTTTTGTGCACTTCGCGGTTGGCAAACAAGGCCACCATTTCGCTTTGAAACTGCGGCGTTTTGGCTACCACCATTACCCCGCTGGTTTCGCGGTCTAAGCGGTGCACCAGGCCGGCGCGCGGTGTTTGCGGGTCAAAGCCTTTGGGCGGGTTGGCTAAAATAATGGAAACGAGTGTTTCGTCGGTGGAAAATACTGTTTCCGGGTGTTCTTCCCAAATGGGGCTTTGCGGATGGACCAATAATCCGGCCGGCTTAATCACCACGAAAAAGTCTTTGGCATCATGTAACAGTAATTTTTTGAGAGGGGTTTGGGCATGTGCCTTGGGCAAGGTAATTTCTACAGTTTCCCCACGGGTGAGCGGCCAAGACGGTTTGACGGTTTTCCCGTTGACGGTAATGCGGCCTTCTTTAATCATTTCCTGCACCAAGGCGCGGGATAAATCCGGCAGTTCATCCGCCGCAAATACGTCCAGGCGGCGTGTATATCCGTCAAAAATAATTTTTTTCGTCTCAGCCATGTGTTGCCTCCCGCAGGTATTTTATCCAAATCCAAATTGCTATCCCTGCCACGCCCAGTGAAATGACTTGCGAGGGGGACATCCCCCACAAAAATCCGCCTCTGAAATCTCCGCGTAAAAATTCTATGCCAAAGCGCATCAGCGCATAGCACCATACATAGAGCACTAAAATTTTTCCGTCCTTGTGCGGTTTTTGGGAAACGTAGTGAAGTAAGAGAAACAGTAAAAAGTTAAACCCGGCTTCATACAGTTGTGTGGGATGCAAAGGGACATTGAGCAGTTCGGGAGCCACTAAGGCATGTGGGTCGGTAAAGCGTACACCCCACGGAAGCGTGGTAGGTTTACCGTAACAGCACCCCGCCAAAAAACAACCTATGCGGCCCAACGCGTGCCCCAAGGGAACCCCTACAATCAAAAAGTCGGATGTTTTTAAGAGGGGTAAGTGTTTGCGGTACATATACCACAAGGCTCCCGTAACCGCTACAATTAGGCCGCCGAAAAATACAAATCCGTAGCGGATGTCGTGGATAATGGTGCTGAGTTTTTCGGTCAACGTAGTTCCTAATTCGGGCCAAGAAACTAAGATAAACAATAATTTCCCGCCGATAATGGCCCCTAAAAATACGATAAACAGTAAATTCCAGAAGGTGTCTTGGTTTAGTCCTTTAATATTGGCTTTTTTAAGCCGAGGTACTAAATACCACGATGCACACGCATACCCCAGCGCAGTCATAAGTCCATAACTGGCCAGTTCAAAATTACCTAGGTGTAAGAAAACAGGATGCATTAGTTTTTCTCCCAGCGTAGTGCATTACGCATAAACGAATTGTGCAGTTTTTCATTTGCCACGGTGGAACTGCAACGGCCCCCGTAACTATGCCCGGCAAAAAGGCGGGTATCTTCGGGAAAAGAGGCAATTTTGCGCAGACTAGCCAGCATATCGCGCGGGTTGGAGGTAGGTAAATCTACTCGCCCGCACGCGCCGGGGAATAAGGTGTCCCCCGTAAAGAGGGCGTCCTCTATTTGGATACATACGCACCCGGCTGTGTGCCCGGGGGTGGCCCAAATCTTCACGTGGAAGGGGCCAATTTCAAAAGTCTGGTCGCCCTGGTATGTGTGTAATAATTCCAAGGGCAACCCCGCCAGGGGTACATCACTTTCCTCTAAATAGGCTTTTAGGCCAAAATGGGTGAGTAACTCTTGCGAAAATTTGACGTGGTCAAAATGACCGTGTGTAAATAACACGCCGCATAAGTGAAGTTGTTTTTCCTCAAGCGTATGAATTAAAAAATTCATATCCCAAGCGGGATCAATAAGCAAAGCCTCTTTGCCTTGCGTAACTAAATACGTGCAATTATCCATCGGGCCTAGATTGATGACATCAATGTTAATCATGGGGGGTAAACCTAAATTCAATTTCGCCGGGTTTGACTAAATGATAGCGTAGCCGGGCCAGTGTTTCCATGTATTGGGGATCTTTCTGCTCCAATAATTTCTTGGTATGAAGCAGTTCTTGATATTGCGCATCTAAATAGGTTTGTTTTTTAGTAAGGCGGCGTATTTCTAATTTATTATGCACTAAATTGAGAAATCCGCCCCCCAACCACAAGGCGGCTATTACGGTGGCTACAGATCCCCATAAGAGTAGTTTTTGACGAGGGGTAAGTTCCTTCTTTTTCATAACTTCTACCGAAAAACCGTATCCTTGGCGTACGCGGCTTTGGTCCCTAACTCCGCTTCTATTTGCAACAAGCGGTTGTATTTGGCCGTGCGTTCTGCCCGTGCCGGCGCACCCGATTTGATGGCCCCGGCATTGGTGGCCACCGCCAAATCGGCAATAAAAGTATCTTCCGTTTCGCCGGAGCGGTGGGATATAATGCACGCATAGCCATGGTCTTTGGCTAGTTTTATTACGTCCATAGTTTCCGATACAGTACCGATTTGGTTCACCTTAATTAAAATAGCATTGGCGGCTTGTTTTTCAATCCCCATTTGTAAGCGTTTGGGGTTGGTGACAAATAAATCATCCCCTACCAAGCGTATTTTTTTGCCGAGTTGGCGGGTAATATGTTGCCAGCCGGTCCAGTCATCTTCGTGCAACGGGTCCTCTATAGAAACCAGCGGATACTGTTTGCACCACTGAGCGTATACAGCGCAAATTTCATCGGCAGACAATAATTTGCCTTCAAAGCGGTATTTCCCGTTTGCATAAAATTCACTGGCAGCACAATCTAACGCCAGGGACATATTTTTATGACCGGCTTTGTGGGCCGCTTGCAAAATCGTTTTAAGTACGTCTTCATGACGGGTGATTTTAGGGGCAAAGCCCCCTTCATCCCCGACGGCAATCACCATGCCTTGTTCTTTAAGTAGGCTACGTAGCGAGTGATATGTTTCGCTGGCCGCCCGCAAGGCTTGGTTAAAAGAATCGGCCTTTGTGGGTACAATCATAAACTCCTGTACGTCTAAACCGGAGTCTGCGTGTTTGCCCCCATTGATGATATTAAGTAGCGGGGTGGGCAACAGGTAAGTATCCAAATTTAAGTGATACACTTGGCGGATGTGCTCATAGAGCGGAAGTTGGGTGCTATGACAGCCGGCCCGCAGTACCGCCATGGAAATAGCCAACGTGGCGTTGGCCCCTAAATTAGATTTGTTTTCAGTCCCGTCAACGGCTAGCATTTGCTCGTCAATAAGACGTGGGTCTTCCACGCTCAGGCCGGCCAGTTCCCGGTTGAGGCGTTCCACATTGGCGAGGGCTTTACGTACGCCTTTGCCATGGAAACGTTCATCCCCGTCGCGCAGTTCCAACGCTTCGTGCGAGCCGGTGGAGGCCCCGCTGGGGACAGAGGCGGTGCCTACGTTTCCATCGTCTAATAATACATCGGCGGCCACAGTCGGATAGCCGCGTGAATCTAAAATTTCGCGGGCGGTAATTTTTTTGATACGCGCCATGGTTACTCCTTGAGGCAACTAGACAATACTGTCAATAATTTTTTTGCCTTCTTTAATTAGCACGGCGGGGAGTTTTTCGTCTTGGGCCTCAGCATATAAGCGGATTAAACGCTCGGTGCTGGACGGGCGAATCGCCAGCCAACTGCCGCCTTTTAAGATAAACTTAAACCCATCCGTGGAATCAATACGCCACACGGATGTTTTATTGATAGAGAGCGGAGGTTTAATATCCAAGCGTTCCATGATGCGGTTAATTTCCGTTTCCGTCTTAGGCATACTGACTTTTTGATCAAAGAGTTGCTTGTATTTTTTGTAGAACTCTTTTTTAATTTGTTTGAAAGATTTCTTTTCCGTAGCCAGCATATCAATCACTAACAAACACGACAATAGCCCGTCTTTGTCGGGAATATGGTTTGCTACGGCAATTCCGCCGGATTCTTCCATCCCCATGACATACTGTCCCGAAATCATCAGTTCCGTAATGTACTTAAATCCTACGGGCGTGTCGCGCAACATCAGGCCATGAGCCTTGGCTACTTGGTCAATGAGGTTAGAAGTAATCACACTGCGGCACACGCGTCCTTTTTGTTTTTTGTTACGCACCAAGTGGTCTAGCAACATGGGGGCAATTTCATTGGCAGAAATCCAATTTCCCTCGCTGTCCACAATACCGAATTTATCGCAATCCGGGTTGCACGCAATCCCCAAGGCCAACTTTTTGCCGGTGACTAATTTTTTCAGTTCCGTTAAACTAACCGGCCCGGCATTGGGTGTGTTCCCACCGAAAAGGACGTCGTCCTCTTCGTGGATACCTTCTACGGTAACTCCGTATTTTTCCAAAAAATCGCGCAAGTAGTTTTTGGCGGATCCGAATAGTGGGTCTACCGCTACTTTTAATTTTGCGTTTTTGAGCGCGCGCGTATTGATTAAAGAGGCTACGCGGGTAAGATACGCTTTGCGAAAATCTTTACTGACGACGACTGCGCTGTTCAGTTCGCCAAATTCTGTAGAAGAGGCTTTCAAAATTTGCGCGGTAGGGGCGGGGATACGTTTTTCAATATCCTCCATAATTTCATTGTTGGCAATACCGCCGTAATAGGCAATCCATTTAAGCCCGTTTACAAAATATTCCCCTTCGCTACCGGTAATTACAATGGCCCCAATGGCACCTTCGTTAAGGACGCACCACTCGGCAACCGGGGTGGGAAGCGGCAATTCGGAAATTTTGACCGAAATCCCGTTTTGCACCAGGGCATTGGCCGCCACGTAGGCCAGTTGTTTAGACAAAAATCGGGTATCAAACCCTACAATCACTAAAGGTTTTTTGAGTTTTTTGCCTTGGGCTTGGCAATGCTTTTTATAACCTTCTCCTTCAAAGCCATAGAAGGGATGTTCCAAAATATGTTCGGAAATCCCGTACGCTAAACGTTGTACATTCTGGGCAGTTAAACCCCCAGCGATTACGGCGCGGAAACCGGCCGTGCTAAATTTAATATCTTCACTCATCGTGCGCATATTATACTAAAATTTCTGCCCAATTTGCGCCATATCTTTATAATTTAGCGAAAAGCGCCGCTCATTTCTGCGAGGGGTTGCAGCAAAATGTATAATATATAATAAGGTATCTATATGAATTTTGAAACGGTTAAAGAGTATATTAAACAGGCAGGTTTGCCCAATTTCCGCATTAAACAAGTGCAAGAGGCCCTTTTCAAAAAAGGAATTTCTTCTTGGGATGAGGCTACCAATTTACCGGCTCCCTTGCGTGAAAACTTGAAGAAGGATTGCCCTATTTTAAGTTTTACGGCCAGTAAAATTGTAGTTTCCAAGCAAGATAAAGTAGCCAAGGCGTTGCTTACCTTGCAAGACGGACTTCAAATAGAAACCGTACTCTTAAAACCGCAAGATACTTGGAGCGTTTGTGTATCCAGCCAAGTGGGGTGCGCGCTGCATTGTAGTTTTTGTTCCACGGGTAAAATGGGTTTTAAGCGCGACCTTACGCAAGAAGAAATAACCGATCAGGTTCTCTTTTGGTTTGAGTATTTACGCAAAGAAAAATTGGGCGAGCGTATTTCCAGCGTAGTGTTTATGGGCATGGGGGAACCGTTACTCAATTACCTCAATGTCATCAAAGCCGCGCGCGAACTTTCCAGCGAAAATCACCTCAATATTGGGGCACGTCATATTTCTATTTCTACGTCGGGTATTGCCGATAAACTTCACAAATTGGCGGTGGATTTGCCGCAAGCCAATTTGGCTATTTCGCTGCATAACGCGGATAATAAAGAACGTTCTAAAATGATGCCGGTCAACCGCAAGTTTGATTTGGAAGATATCCGCAAAGCGCTGGAAGAATATATCGCTATGACGGGGCGGCAAGTGTTTTTGGAATATTCCGTATTAGAAAATGTAAACAGCCGTCCGGAACATATCCGCAAACTGGCAGATTGGATTTATAGTATTAAAGATAATTATTTGTTGCACGTAAATTTAATTGCGTGTAATTTGGGCCGCGGCGAAAAAACGGACGATCGTATTGTAAAAGATTTCGCGGCGGGCCTCAAAGGGATGGGAATCGGCGTGACGATTCGCAAAAGTATGGGCAACGATATTTTGGCTGCCTGTGGGCAATTAGCCGCTCAAAAAAGATAAGGGGGAAAAATGAAGAAAGGAATTTTAGTTGCGTTGTTAGGGATGTTGGCCGGGTGCGCCAGTTTGGAAACAGGCTCGGTAGATTGGATTCCGATAGGGCCGGAGTTTTCTCCCACGAAGCCGCAAAATATTGAAATACTGGCCAGTGCCCAGGATATTACCCATGTGTATGGCAACATCGGCCTTTTGCGCATCCACAATTTGAAACCGACCCGCGAAGCCCTCAAAATGGGGGTAGAAAAAGGGAAAAAAATAGCAGCCTCTAAAGGAGCAGATGCAATTTTGTTGGGGCAATATAATAATGCGTCTGACGGAGTGCCGGATCCGCGGGTGACGTTAATTATCTATACCATTAAATACCTGGACACCATCAACGAAAAAGACCTCAAAGCCATGGAAGACTTTAGAGTAATGGACATCTTAAATGAAAGAAGCGACAACTAATTTCAAAATTGCAGAGCCGTTTTCCGTCCAAAAAGTTTCCAAACCGCACAAAAAAGCCATTGTTCTTTTTTCCGGGGGGTTGGATTCTACCACCTGTTTGTACTGGGCACTTGCCCAAGGATATACGTGTGAAACGCTAACCGTTACCTACGGGCAACGCCACGCGCGCGAAATTCAATCGGCCCAACAAATCGCGGCCAAGTTAGGGGTTAAAACGCACTTTATTGACATTAGTTTGCCGTGGCTGGCAAGCAGTTCCTTGGTGGATGCTTCCCAAGTATTGCCGGATCAGCCCCTGACGGAAATTGAAAAGCACCAAATCCCTTCTACTTATGTGCCCGGGCGAAACTTACTATTTTTGTCCATGGCCGGGTCTTTGTTAGATAGTGTAGACGCGGATGCTATTATTGCCGGGCCCAATGCAGTGGATTTTTCGGGGTATCCGGATTGTACACCCAATTTTTACAAAGCCGCCGCCCAAGCCCTCAATCAAGGAACTCAAAAAGGGGTAACAGAAGGGATAGAAGTGCTGGCCCCACTGATGTATTTGTCCAAAACGGATATCGTCCGCTTGGCGGCCCAACTCAACGTACCGTTTGAACTAACGTGGAGTTGCTACGCCGGGGGGGATAAACCGTGTGGCAAGTGTGACTCGTGCAAATTGCGGGCCCGTGGTTTTGCGTTAGCCGGCGTGAAGGATACCTCATTAGATTAGGAGAAGAATATGAAAAAAATATTGATTTTGCTACTTTGTATCGGGATGTTAGGTTCTTTATCTTATGCCAAAAAGCCGCAGGGACAAGCAGACAAGCAAGTGACTGTGGCCAACACGGAAAAATCGTCTTTTATGGCGCGCCGCAAACAAATTAAACAACTGATTAAAAAATATAAGAAGGCTCCCGCCAACGAAAAGCCCGCCATCAAAGCAGAACTGACCCAAGTAGTCAGTGTGCACGTGGACGCGCAACTGGCCTACATGAAGGAACGTATCGCCGCCGAACGCGCCAACTTGGATAACTGGGAAAAGAAAATTCAAGAAGATGAAAAAAATTTAGAAGCCGTAAAAGCGCAGCGCGTGGATGATTTACTCTCCGGCGAGGCTAAGAAAAAACAAAAAGCGGCCAAAAAAGCGTGGAAAAAACAAATGAAGGCCGTCAAAAAATAACTATGTCTAACGTTTGCATCATGAAATTTGGCGGCAATACGCTGGCCAACAAACAAAAATTGTTACTGGCGGCCCAACTGATTAAATCCCGTTGGGACCGGGGTATGATTCCCGTCGTAGTGGCTTCGGCTAACGGAAATTTAACAGATGTTTTGTTGGACCATGCCTTTAGTATTGCGCGCAACCCCGACAAGCGCGAATTGGATATGCTGATTACCACCGGTGAACGGGTGAGTGTGGCCTTGCTGTCTATTGCTCTGCGGGCGCAAGGGATTCCCTCCGTTTCGCTTACAGGGTCTCAAATCGGCCTAGTGACTACTGCTACCCATAACGGGGCCGACATTTTGACCTTAAAAGGCGACCGTCTGGCCAAAGAAATTGAGGCCAAACATGTACCGATTGTGGCCGGCTTTCAAGGAATCGGCGAAGATAAAGAAATTACTACTCTTAAACGGGGCGGGTCGGACGTGTCTGCCGTATTTTTGGCCCACAAACTGGGGGCCGACTACGTGGAAATGATTAAAGACGTGGACGGTGTTTATTCCGACGATCCTAAAAAAAACAAAAAAGCCCAGCGTTATGAAGTGTTAGATTTTGATGAAATGTATAAGTTGGCCCTTAACGGTGCCAGTGTACTCCACCCGGATGCGGTGCGCTTAGCCAAAGAAAAAGGCGTAGAAATACGCATTGTGTATTATCAAACGGGCCAAACGGGAACGGTGATAAAATGAAATTGGAATTCAAATTTAGTCTTGTCAATTTTATTGCTTTTATGTTGCTGGGGGGCCTGTTTTACGGGTTATGCCCGTTGCCCAGTTCCGCTGGGTGGCGTTTGGGGGTATGTGCGTTGGTAGGCCTGGTGCTTTTTGGTCTATGCTTTGTGGTGGTGAGTCACCGCTCTTTTATTCGCCCTGCTCCGGCACAAACAAACCGCAAATCTTCTAAACCGGCTAGAAAGAAATGAAGTTTTTTAACGCGCTAACTCAGGTAGTGATGTCTTTGCCTATTATTCCCGTACGCGGACGCACGGGGGGAAACCCGATTGGGTGGGCCTCTATGCGGGGGATGCAAGGGGTTTTTTTCGGGCTAGGCTTCTTGGGGCTTGTAGCCTACTTTTGGTTCCGTAAGTGGTATACACATCACCCCGTTTGGGGAAAAATCATTATAGGCGTGGTGGTCGTTTGGGCTCTTTGGTGGGTAATTGCGTGGGTCCGTTCTTTCAATGAGGCTCCGCACCTTCGCAAAGAACCCTACCGCCAGATTTATTTGGATGAAGAAAAGATACAATTCAATCCTATGAATGAACAAACCCCTGTTCAAAAACAGAAAGATGAAACGCGCTCTTAAAATATGCTAATATAATGCTATGGAAACAACATCAATTTTACTAATTGCCGGTTTTGTCATTTGTTTTATTTTGCTTTTTGTCTTCATTGCCAAGTATCACGGGGCCTTGGAAGACGAAGCCGATTTGGAAGAAGTAGCGGGTCTAAATCAGGTAACCATCGGGCAAGAGCCCACCTTTGCGCCGCGGGCCGCGCTTTTACAAGGCACGCAAACGCCTGCCGCACTGGAAGTGGCCGATTTGAAAGAGCAAGTAAAAACGCTTTACTATCAATTAGAAGAATTTAAGGCAACCACCCAAAAGCACGAGTCCGATATGGCCAAACAGGTGGCCCGTTTGGAGGCGCGCATTGCTACGTTTGAGCAAGAGTATGTAAATAAATTACAACCGACCTTGCTACGGGTAATTGATGAGTTGGAACATCTCAAAGGGGATGAACCCATCCAAGAGCAAGCGCCGGTTTCTACCCAGCCGGAAGAAATGCCCAAGGCCAAAGCGCCGGTGCCGGAACTGCCGGAAGAAGAACTGAAATTTTAAGAATTAAAACACCTTGTCCTAAATCCCTTCAGTATGCCTGAAGGGATTTTTTTGTGGCTCCAAAAAATACCATAAAAAATTATTTGTCTAATTTTTAAGCATATTTTTTGCAACAGGGCCCGTTTGGCTGAGTTAGTAAAAGCAAAACCGGGCGCAAATTTAATATTTTTAATTTCAAAATTACCTGTATTTTTACAGTTTAACAAAGAGGTTCCACCTCCTACAACCGACGACAGATGCAAAATTGAGCCGAATTTTGCATTAAATCTAACAAAGGAAATTAAATTTTGTCAAGGAGTTTTGTGTAAAAATTTCAGCCGAATTTGCAAATTTACTAAAATATATATATAGAGATACGTAGGGTAAAGAGCCCGCGTTAGGAGACATAATGACAAATAAAAACCTAGAGCCGATAGCCATTGTAGGTATCGGTGCTATCATGCCCGGAGCATTAAACAAAGACGAATTCTGGAACAATATTCAAACTGGTAAATACTGCATTACTGAAATACCTGCCTCTTACTGGGATTGGCACCTTTACTATAGCCCAGATCATAAAGCGGAAGATAAACTCTATTCTAAAATTGGCGGGTTTATTCCGCAGTCTTTCAAATTTAATCCGTTAAAATACCGCATCCCGCCGCAAATCGCCAAACAAATGGATACAATCCAACACCTTGCCATTGAAACTGCCCACATGGCATTAGAAGATGCGGGGTATGACAAAAAGGAATTTGACCGCAACCGTACGGCGGTGATTATCGGCAATTCCATGGGCGGTATGAAAAACGATAAATCTAACTTGCGCTTAAATCGTCCGGTCTATTATGAAATTTTAAAGAAAACACCTACGTATCAATCTCTGCCGCCGGCCACGGGGCAACAACTTATTAACGAAATGGAAGAAGGGGTGCGTGCGAACTTTATGCCCGTGACCGAAGATTCCATGCCCGGTGAACTGGCAAACGTAATTGCGGGCCGTGTGGCCAACGTATTTGATTTGCATGGCACGAACTTTACTGTAGATGCCGCGTGTGCTACCTCGTTAGCGGCCATTGATCAGGCCATTAACGGGCTACGGATGGGAAATTTTGACATGGCCCTTGTCGGGGGGGTGGACCAAATGATGGCACCTGCCTCGTATATCAAATTCTGCAAAATCGGTGCTTTGTCTGAAACAGGTTCATATCCGTTTGATGCGCGTGCCAACGGCTTTGTCATGGCCGAAGGGGCGGGTATGGTGATTTTGAAACGCCTCAGCGATGCGGTTAAAGATGGCGACCGCGTCTATGCGGTAATTCGCGCCGTAGGGGCATCTTCGGATGGGAAAGGCAAAGGTATTACCGCGCCCAACCCCAAAGGACAAAAAATTGCGGTTGAAAAAGCCTTTGAACAGGTGGAATATACCCCGGCGGAAATCGGCCTGGTGGAAGCGCATGGTACAGGCACCCGCGTAGGGGATGCGGTGGAGTTGGAAGCCCTTACCGAACTGTTCGGCCCGTATGCCAAGCCGGGTAGCATTGGCTTAGGCAGTGTCAAAAGTCAAATCGGCCATGCCAAAGCGGCGGCCGGTATTGCGGCGTTAATTAAAACTACACTGGCCTTATATCACAAAGTTTTGCCGCCTTCTGTAAATTTTGAAACGCCCAACCCCATTGTAGATTGGGCCAAATGTCCGTTCCGCGTAATTACCAAGGCAGAAGCCTGGCCGGAAGGGAAAATCCGTCGTGCTAACGTGTCCGCCTTCGGGTTTGGCGGAACGAACTTCCACGTGGCTATGGAAGAAATGAACGATACCTTACTGCATAAACCGGTAACGGTTGCGGCGCAAGCCGCCGCCCCGGTGCCAAGTGCTCCTGCGGCAGCCACGCAAACCCAAGCAGGCCCCACTAA
>ONQH01000087.1 GCA_900319885.1 Candidatus Avelusimicrobium ruminicola | reverse complement strand
CTATGCCCATATTGACGAAGTAGAAGACATTGAACACAGTTCCCGGGCGCAGGAATATATCGGTTCGCTCAGCGCGGATATGCTCAACTGGCGCGCCGGCGCGCAGGCCCCGTTTGCGGCCGTGAAAGAGGCTAAACTCAAAGCGTTGTGGCTGGGTTACCAAACTTTTTTAATTCACGAAGTTTCCGCGCGTTCCGCCCGTTCCCAAGCGTTTGAAGCGTACTGCAGCGCCCAAGAACCGTGGCTCAAAGGCTATGCGCTTTTCCGCGCGTTCAAAGATTTTTTCAAATGGCAAAGTTGGACGGCCTGGCCCGCCGAATTGCAAGATTTCAGTTCGCCGGCGGTGCATCAGTTTGAAGTACAATACAAAGAGTTTGTAGACTTCTTCAAATATGTTCAATGGATTTTAGACCAACAATTACGCCGCGCCAAAGCCTTCGCGCAGGAAAAAGGTATCTATATTTTTGGCGATATTCCCTTTGCCACCAATTTGGACAGTGCCGAAGTGTGGGCCGAAAAAGAAAATTACCGCATCGGTTACGAAATCGGTGCACCGGCCGACCAGTTTTCCAAGGACGGACAACGCTGGGGCCTGCCGGCGTATGACTGGAACTACCAACTTTCGCACAATCTGTCGTTATGGCGCCGCAAAATCCGCCGCGTTACCGAACTGTACGATATTTTCCGGCTGGACCATTTGGTGGGGTTTTTCCGCACCTACGTGTTTGCCCCCGGGCAACAACACGGCGCCTTTGATGTGGAAGGGGAACAAAATCAAATAGACCGTGGCTATGCGTTTTTGCGCATGGTGCTGGATGAAGCACACGGCAAATTGCCGGTCGGCGAAGATTTAGGCGTTATTCCCAATTACGTGCGGCGTATGCTGGTGGACTTAAAAATCCCCGGCTACAAAGTATTACGTTGGGAGCGCGAAGATAACGGGTGGTACCGTGAACCGCGCAACTATCCGGTGGCCTCGTTGGCTACTACTTCCACGCACGACACAGAGACGCTTCGCGGTTGGTGGGAAAATATGGACATTAACGAACGCCGCAACATTTGGGAAATGATTTCTGCCCAAAAGACCGACGGGAACGTCCCGTTTAATTTAGATACCCAACGCCAAATGTTAAAACGCGTGCTGGACTCTGCCTCGGCACTGACGTTATTTGCCTGGCAGGATGTTACCGGCACGTTGGAGCGCATCAACACGCCGGGCACGGTGGGGGACAATAACTGGACTTACCGTAGTGACGTCACCCCGCAAGAAGCACGCGAGAAATACGGCGCGCAACTGGCGATGTTTGAAACCCTGCTGAAAGAAATCGGCCGCGCCAAGAAGGCGTAGGCTGACGCTTGACTTCAAGTTTACTCCAACTGCTATAATAGATTATTATAGGAGAATTTTATGGCTAAAAAAACAAAAAACGTACTGATTTTATCCGGCAGTCCGCGCAAAGGCGGCAACAGTGATTTGCTGTGCGACCAATTCTTAAAAGGTGCGCAAGAGGCCGGGCACCACGTAGAAAAAATCCGCATTTGCGAAAAGAAAATTGCCCCGTGTTTGGGGTGCTATTTCTGCCAAACTCATAAGGACCAATGCGCGCTTAAAGACGATATGCCGGCGATTGTAGATAAAATTATGCAGGCAGACGTACTGGTGTTTGCCAGCCCGGTTTATTTCTATTCCATCAACGCGCAATTAAAAGCGGTAATTGACCGCTGTGTGCGCAGTTGGGAACGCATAGCCGATAAAGAATTTTATTACATTATGACCGCCGCCGAAGATGCCACCCATACTATGGACACTACGCTAGCGTGTTTGCGCGGCTTTGCCGATTGTTTGGAAGGCTCGCAAGAAAAGGGCGTTCTGTACGGAAAAGGCGCGTATGAAAAGGGCGACATTAAAGACTTGCCCGTCTATCAAGAAGCCTATGACATGGGGAAACGTGTATGACAGCTACTAAATATACTTTTCAAACCAGCGGCGTTTGCTCGCAGGAAATATCCTTCTCTATTGATGAAAAAAACCGCATCCATAACGTACACTTTTTGGGCGGTTGCCCCGGCAACTTGGTGGCCATTGGCAAACTCGTAGAAGGGGCGGATGCCACGCAGGTGGCTACGTTACTTAAAGGCAACGATTGCGGCGGGAGAGGCACATCCTGCGCGGACCAACTTTCGCGTGCAATTACCGCGGCTCTGTCGCAAAAATAATTTGCTCTCACGTCAAAAAGACCCCGCGTGCAAGCGGGGTCTTTTCGTAATTTCAACAACTACTGTACTTTTTGTTTCTTTTGATACCAAAACGAGGCTACAATCAGCAGTACCGCCA
Organism: Candidatus Avelusimicrobium ruminicola; assembly: GCA_900319885.1. GTDB lineage: Bacteria > Elusimicrobiota > Elusimicrobia > Elusimicrobiales > Elusimicrobiaceae > Avelusimicrobium > Avelusimicrobium ruminicola. The sequence continues at coordinate 2,677 of ONQH01000087.1, read as the reverse complement.
GACCGAATAATCCCAAAATACGGTAGATGGCTTGCAGTTGCCAAATGTCGGATAGGAAGAATTTAAGCAAGGCCAAACTCATCACGCCTACCCCTATTTTAGAGACGGTGCTTTTCTGCAACCGCAGGCCCAAGCCCATAGTGCAGAAGGCAAATAATCCCCAGGCTAACGTGTAGGTAAGTGCTTGCGCCACTTGCCCGGTAAAATCAAACGACAAAAACCGCCCGGTATGAAACCAGTGGGCAATTTCAATATTGAGTAACCAAAATAACATACATCCGCCCAGGATATTAAAAATTTTCTTCCAGTTATCGGGTTGCCACAGATAGGCTGTTACAAATAAGGCGCCGGCGCAAAGTCCGTAGATCCACAAGTACCAGTTCCAAATGCGTAGGGTGGGCAAGGGGGTGAATTGTCCGCCCAGCAGTAACCAGCAAGCCACTACGCATAACAGGCCCGCCGCGCCCACTTGCCAAACGGGGTGCGGTAGTTTTTTGTGTACACACGCCAGGAAAACCGCCTCGGCGGCCCACGCCACGCACAACCAGTGAGAGTGAATTTCCAACGGGAAAATGGCTGTTAAAAACACGAGCACCGCCGCACACATAAACCCAAGGCTCACGGGGTGCGCTTGCGACACGCGTGTGTTCCCCCACAATTTACGCAGTAACAGCGCATAAATACCCAGTAACGCCGCCGGAATCATCCCCAGCGAGAAACAATGTTGGTAGCGCGCCAGGGCCAAATATTCCACCAGACACGCACTGATCCCGGCCAGCGCGCACGCAATCCACGTACCGGGTTTGCTACCCAAATCATCTTTGCTGATAAAGGGTAGCGCAATAAACAAAGCAAGCAGCGCCGCCACCCCGATAGAGAAAGTACCCAACGGGGCCCAGCCTTGCCACGCTATAAAATGGCCCCACAACGCCAGTTGCACTACGCCGGCGCCTACCGCCGCGGCCGGCAACGTAAACGTAGCCTTATACAACCGGGCGGCCAGTGCGCTTAGCGCACACACGACCCACGTAGCGGTTAATATCCCTACGAGCGAAGCCCGTGCCCCGCTTTGGGCAAGTACCGTTAAAATGAGCACAAAAGGCATCAAGGCAGTCACCGCTCCTATGCCTTTTTCTTGAAGCGAAAGACCCTGTAATTGCCCCGCACGGCGCAGTGCATAGAAGGCACCCGCACATAAAAACAAGGGCATGAGGCCGCTAATTAAAACCAAGGTGGCACAAGCGGACCCGCCCATCCCAATAAGTAGGCCGGCTACTAGAAATACAAATAATACGCCCAGTGCCGCAAAGCCCACCCATAACATCCCGGCAATTACCGTGAGCAGCAGCGTGCCCACTAACAGCAAACTCATAATGCCAAACACGCTGATAAAGTCAAACGTGCCTGTATGCCCCGGTAAGAGTGCAAGCGTCAAAAGGCCCACCATAGTTGCCAAAGGGTAGAAGACGGAGAATTTATCCGGCTTGTTGCCAAAGGCCAATTCCACCCCGCTGTTAAGCGCGGCAAATACCACACACATCCCCAACGTAAACACCAGCGGCAAGTGAGCCGCCTGATTTAGAATCCACGTATATAAGATGAGGAAAGATACTATTTTGGCAATCTTCGCAAAGAAGGGCGCGATATATTGTTTGCCGGCCAAGAGGAGCAGGAGCGTATTGACTAACAGAACATATCCCAGTAATTCCAGCGAAGTAATAATTGTATTCGGTACGGTGGACAGCACCGGGGAGGAAAGCCACGCACTCGCCGGCAACATCAGGGCCAACCCCAGGGACAAGAAACCGCCCACCGCGTATGAAATGACACTGGGTGCATAGTGGCGGCGTGCCAACCAGGCACTGGCCAGGGCATAGAGCGAGAAGAAAATTACCACGCCCAGCAGTTTGTAGTTTGCCAGCGGAAATAACCACGCCGCTTGGCTAAGCCACGTCAGGCTCAAGGTACAAACGAGCAGTCCGTTCCATTGTTTCTTAACTGCCCCGTAGGCCGCGGCGGCATTGATACAAAATACGTAGAGGAAAAACGCCACCCACGCATCTGCCCCGTTGTTAAGCAGTAGCGGAGTTAAAAAAGCAATAATCGCCCCCAAATAACCGACGTATTTGGCTTCTTTTTTGAGCGAAGCCCCTAACGCCACAAACGACGTAACCGCCATCCAGAAAAAGGCCACCGGCAAGTTGATAAAATGGTAGAGCGTATGAGCGCAAAATAAAGCCGCATAGATAATGGCAATCCCGCTGCCCAGTAACGTGTGCGCGGTGACGCGGTATTTTGGGTTTTTAATGACATACCCGGCAATCGCCAACGCGGTGCCTGTAAGCAGGCTTAACGTCACGCGCGCGGCCGGCGTCAAAATGCTGTTTTCCATCGCATATTTAATACCAAACACTACGCCTAAGAAAAGCATAAATCCACCAATCCACGAGAACACTTTCGCGGCGGTAATTTCCACCGGGGGGGTGTGCGGTTGGGCGGGTTTGGGAGTGTTTACGCGGACCGGTTGGGCGGGCGCGTCTTCAATGACTTCGTGCATGACAAAGGGGGCAGGTTCGGGGTTATCTACAGAGGGAGCCGGGTTGGCGGGGGGCGGTGTAGTTTTGCCCGGAGTAAACGTAGGTTGTTTTGTAGGGGATTGTGTGTTCCCCAAGCGGTC
>ONQH01000054.1 GCA_900319885.1 Candidatus Avelusimicrobium ruminicola | reverse complement strand
TGTAGCCGTTACTGCCGGAAAAACGCGCCAGGACAGCCTTGGTTATATCATCTTTGGTGGGCCCCAATCCCCCCGTCATCAGGACTACGTCCGCACGTAGGAAAGCGTCGTTAATAGCCCGCACGATAGCGTTGCGCTCATCAGCTACCGAACGCATTTCCACAGTTTCCGCCCCCAATTTGGTAAGTTCACGGGCCATAAAGCGGGAGTTAGTATCCAAAATTTGTCCTAGCAAAATTTCGTCTCCAATGGTAATAATGACGGCTTTCATGGGACCTCCTATACGACAGGTATTTTTTTTATTGTAGCATATTTGCCATTTAATAAGACGAGAAAGCAAAAGGATGCCTAGACGGCATCCTTTTTATTACTTATAAATTTATTATTTTACTTCTAATACAGAGCGTCCGTCTTTCTCTGGCGAGTACGGGTCCAACGTGTTCTTCCCATCAATAATATACAGGAACTTATAGGTACCCGGGGCAATAGAAAGGGTCGTTTCCCAATGATCCCCCACTTTTTTAAGGGCTTGCGGTTTGGACATGGTAAACCCACTCACTACAGATACTTTGTCCCCTTCGCCAAACCAGCGGAACGTAACCCGTCTGTATTTGCCCGTGGTAGGCGTCACTAACACGCTTTCTTTATTTTCTTGTACGACAGGTTGCACGGGCACAGGGGTCTGCACTACGGATTCTGTTTCCGGCTCTACAACCGGGGTTACCACCGGCGCAGGTTGTTCTGTCACGGTTACTACTTCCGGGGTTAACTCTTCCGAAACGGTGGTTTCCGTGACGGTCAATTCCTCGGTTGGTGTGACTTCGGTCACTTGTTCTTCAGCCACTACAGGGGCCGGTGCAGAGGTCGTGTTAAAAAGTTGCCCCGCAAAATGTTTATACAAGAAAAACCCGCAGACGCACAAGAAAATGACGTCTAACACAATTAAAAACAACCACATGTCTTTATTAGAAGACGGTTTCGTTTCAAATTCTTCGGAATTGTTTGTCATAGAAAGTCCTATTAAAAGCGGGCGAAGGGAATCGAACCCTCGTCTAAAGCTTGGGAAGCTTCCATTCTACCATTGAACCACGCCCGCACAAATTTAATGACAATTTATTGTAGCAAAATTTACCGCATCGTACAATTATTTTTCTGCCGCCGGTAATGTTTTAATAAAATCCAAGGCTTCCGCCCGCGTGCTGATTTTCCCTTCCACTTGGGCCTCGGCTACCGCCTCTAAAATGGCCCCCACTTGCGGACCGGGTTTTAGGTGCAACACGTTCATTACATCTACCCCGGTAAGGATTTTATCCGGCCGGACTAGGGCGGGACGTTCAAAATACTGCTCCAGCATAAAGAAAAGCACCTGCAAATGACGCAACGTTTTGCCTACATTTTTATAGCGTTGTGCTTGCGAAATCGTCATCAACCGGGCGGAACTTTGCGGCAAAATACGGCGAAGTTGGGCATCACTTACGTAACTGGTATAATCAGCCCAACATAAAAATAAGAGTGGAATAGCCGCCTCGCCCAAATCGCGGAAGAAATGATATAATCATCGCACAAATCAGGCGTGTATCGGCCTTACTATAATGTAATTGGTCCAATACGTTGCGTGCCATCCGTGCGCCTTGCTGTTCGTGATAAAAGAAGCGCAACCGCCCTTTATGCATTTTGGCAGTAGCCGGCTTGGCAATATCGTGCAACAACGCGGTCATTTTAAGTAAGGGTTTATTGGCGGCAAAAGGCGTTAACTGCTTGGCAAATTTAGGAAAGGCCTTCTCCAGGTGACTAAGTACATAGTCCATCCGCTTACATACTAAAAGCGTGTGTTTAAGCACGCCGCCCCCCGCACGCGTCCATTTGTGACAAAAAATCATATAACACCCCCGGCACCGCAAACAGACGGTCCAATTCTTCTTTAATACGCTCACCAGCAGGCTGGCTGATTAACGGGGCATTTTTTTTGATTTGCATGAGGGTAGCCGGGGCAATCTTAAATTTTAATTCAGCCGCGCACCGAAAAGCACGCAACATCCGCAAAGGGTCTTCCACAAAGCGCTCTTTCCCGTTTAAGCGGATGATTTTTGCCTTCAAATCGGCCAGGCCGCCTGTTTCATCTACAATTAACGAACGGCGCAACCGCTTTAGCAGGATGTGTGCTGTTTCATGGGCACGAGGAGTAATAACGATCTGCGGCTTCGCGCTTACAGGATAGGCCAGGGAATTGAAGGTAAAATCCCGTCGGCGCAAATCGGCCGCCAAATCTTTGCCTTGATAAGCGGTTAAATCAATTTGAATTTTATCTTGATGGGTTACCAAACGCCATACGCCCAGTTCCGGATCCATTTCAAAGGCGGCGGCATGAAGGCGTTTAGCCAATGTTTGCGCGGCCTGTTTTACATCGGCCGCGGGCAAGGTAATATCTATATCGCTAGATTGACGTTTGAGTAGACTGCTGCGTACAATTCCGCCTACATAGTGCCCCTGAGGCACTACTTCAGCAAGAATAGCCGCCAGTTGCATACTACTCCTGCGCGGCTGGGGCAGGCGCCCCGGCAGCAATCGCTTTTTTGAGTTTCTCTACAGCGTCTTTACGCAGTTCCCGTTTAAGCACTTTACGCAAGGCATTTTTAGGGAGTGATTCCACAAATTCAAAATCGCGCGGACGTTTGTAATTGTCTAAGTGCAGTTTTAAGAATTTCCGGAATTCCGCTTCCGACAGCTCCGCTCCTTCCTTCTTCACTGCATATAATTTAATAAATTCGCCGCCGCGTCCGTCCGGCACCCCGATAATGGCACATTCTTCAATGGCCGGGTGTTCGCAAATGACGGCTTCCACCTGGGCAGAAAATACTTTAAGCCCTTTAATAATAATCATGTCTTTCTTGCGGTCTTTGATAAAGATAAAACCGTCGTCGTCCACTTCCACAATATCGCCGGTTTTGAACCAACCGTCTTCGGTAAAGGCATCACGGGTGGCTTTTTCATTTCCCCAATATCCTTTGAACAGGTTGGGTCCTTTGATACAAAGTTCGCCTTCCGTATTGCGCGGGACTTCATTGCCGTTATCGTCTACCACCAGCGTACTTACCGCCGGGATAGCCGGGCCTACGGATTTAATCTTTTGTAATTCTTCGGTATTCACACTCACTACCGGGCTTGTTTCGGTTAAACCGTAGCCTTCCAAAATACGGACCCCTATCTTTTCTTCAAAACGGTCCTTAATTTCTTGTGTTAAAGGCGCCGCGCCCGATATACCAAAGCGTACGTTCTTAAACGGCCAGAAGCGCAAATAGAGTTGTTTAAGGCCCTTGGCTTCTTTAGAGAGTACCGCATAAATTTGCGGAACAGCCAAAATAAGGGTTACTTTTTCGGTACCCATGGCACCGAGCCATTTGCTGGCCGGCATCACGTTAGCAACAATCACCACTTTGAGGTTGAGGTAGAGCGGAATTACTACACACGTGGTCCACGCAAACGAGTGGAACATAGGCAGTAAGCACAAAAAGCAATCGTCATCGGTAATCTTAAAAATTTGAGCGCACGAAATCACATTGGCCGCTAAGTTACCGTGGGTAATCATGGCCCCTTTGGGCAGTCCGGTCGTTCCGGAAGTATACAAGATGAAGGCCAAATCGTCCAACGTGGCTTGGGTAGAGGCGGTTTCATCATGATACGTAGATTTTTCAATTTCGTCCCAGAACAATTGGACTTTATCGCACTCGGCAGCCGAGGACGGGATTTCATCCGTCGTAAAGAGAGTTTGCACGGTAGGCATATTGGGCAAGCATTTTACATAATGGCGCAAAAATTCAGCCTGCGTAACCACCGCTTTGACCCCGGCATTATTCAAAATATATTCGATTTCTTCAGGTTTGGTGACCATGAAGTTCATGGGGATAGAGACCGCCCCTAACTTATATAATCCATAATTCGCCACTACCGTATCAATGGAATTGCGGTGGGCAATAGCCACGCGGTCCCCTTTGCGAATCCCGTGTTCAAAAAACATATCGGCGGCACGGTCCACCTTCATTAAAAGTTCGTGATAAGAAATTCGTTTTTCTGTACCGGCTTCCGTCAGTGCAATTTTATTGGGATAGCGAAACGCGCTATCTGCTAACGAAGTATATAAGTCTTTACGGCGAATCATAAACACCTCACAAAATCGGTATATTTATCTTGTAGCATACTTTGCCGGGTATCTTACCCTTGGCGCGGATCCAGAATGTCCCGGAACGCATCCCCCAACAAGTTCCAACCCAGTACAAACAAAAAAATCGCTCCGCCCGGCACTACGACTGTATACCAATAGGCCAGCGGATGCCCCGGGGCCCCTAATACCCAGTTACGCGCCATGGCAATCAGTTGTCCCCAATCGGCTGTACCGGGTTGTGCCCCCAAGCCTAAAAATGAAAGCGAGGCAGCAGTCAGCACCACGTACCCAATATCCAAACTGGCCACTACTACGGAAGGATAAATAGAGTTGGGAATAATGTGACGCCAAAAAATCCGGCTGCCGCTGGCCCCCAAGGTACGGGCCGCCGTAACAAACCCGCGCTCTTTAACAGATAAAATATCCCCCCGCACTAAACGCGCATACGAAGGCCACGCTACCGCAGTGAGCGCAATCATCATATTCTTAATATCCGGCCCCAGCATGGCGGCAATTACCATAGCCAGCACCAAGGAAGGAATTGCAAATACTACATCCGTAAAGCGCATGAGGGCTTCATCAACCTTACCGCCAAAATATGCGGCTATGCCCCCCACTAAAAGGCCAATCAAAAACGCCAGCAGTGTAACGGTAATGCCAATTTTGAAGGCTAACCGTGCCCCCCATATCACCCCGTAATAGAGGTCATATTGTTGCTCGGTAGTGCCCAACCAATGCTGGGCAGAGGGGCCTTGGGGTTCAATTTGATAACTGGTTTGCGGCAGTTGGTAAGGGTTATTGGCATTTTGCACCGGAGCCAACACCGGGGCAAACAACGCCATGAGCGCAAAAAGCAATACAAAAATCAACCCGGTGAGAGACGTTTTATTTTTACAAATTCGTTTCAGTAAACGCGATTTCATAACTTACTCCAAACGGATCCGCGGATCCACCGCCGTATACAAAATGTCCGAAAGTAAATTGCCCGCTACAAACAAAATAGCCACTAGAAATGAAAACCCTAAAATACCGGCAATATCCAGTTGTTGCGCCGCCAATACGCCAAAACGGCCAATGCCCGGGTAGTCAAAAATAGTTTCCACAATCACCGTGCCCCCTAACAGACGGATAAATTGAATCCCAGCCAAGGTAATCACCGGGATAATGGCGTTTTTTCCGGCGTGTTTATAAACTACCTGATATTTGCTTAACCCCTTTGCGCGGGCCGTACGCACATAATCTTTACTAAGTTCTTCAAGCATAGAAGAACGCATCACACGTACCATAAGCGCAAACGAACCGATACATAACGTCATAGCCGGTAATACCAAATGGGATAGCACATCCCCAAATACGCGCCATTGTCCGTTCAGCAAACTATCAATAAGTAAGAATCCGGTATATGTCTTGAACCCGGCCCCATGGATAATAATATCCGTTTGAATAGAGTATCCCCCCGGCGAGAACCAGTGTAATTGCCCATAAAACACCATCAGTAGTAGTAGGCCCAACACAAAAATCGGCAGCGAAAACCCCCCTACCGAAATCAAACGTGCCACTATATCTTGCCATTTATCTTTATGCACGGCAGAGGCCGCCCCAAACCACACGCCAAAAAACACCACCAAAATCATGGTGACAAAAGCCAACTGGATGGTGGCGGGCAGATATTGTTTGAGCGCTTGTGCCACGGGCATATTGGCACTGGGGCTATAGCCTAAATCGCCATGCGCCACATTTTTTAGCCACCGCCCGTATTGCTTAAATACGTTATCACGCAGGCCGTATTGCCGGATGACTTCTTCCAAGGCGTTCATTTGGCGCGGGTCTTTTACATATAAGGAAGCGCGCATTTCCGGGCTTAAGCGCTGGGTTAAAAAGAATAACAAAAACGTTACGCCCAAGACAACAAGCGGCAACAAACATAAACGCCGCAAAATATAACGGGTCATGCTTCCCTCCCGGGTACCGTAGGCACCGCCGCCAACAAGTTTTGCGTGTACGTTTCTTTCGGCGCGCAAAATAATTCTTCGGCCGGGGCATATTCTACAATATGTCCGTTATGCATGACTGCAATATCGTCACATAAAAAGCGCGCCACGGCCAAATCGTGCGTGACAAACAGCATAGACAAATTACGCTTATGCTGAATATCTTTGAGCAAATTCAAAATTTGCGCCTGGACCGAAACATCTAAGGCGGACACCGGCTCATCGGCAATTAAAATAGAGGGGTTAAGCACCAGGGCGCGCGCAATCGCAATACGTTGGCGTTGCCCACCCGAAAATTCATGCGCAAACCGGTCCAAATAGGCACTGTCTAACTGCACCGCCGCTAAGACTTCCCGCAAATATTTTTCACGGGAGGCTTTATCTGTATACAAGCCATGAATATCCAGCGGTTCGCTAATCAGTTGGCGCACGGTAAAGCGCGGATCCAAACTGGCATACGGGTCTTGGTAAACCACTTGCAATTCCCGGCGTAATGCACGCCACTCTTTCTTTCCAAAAGAGGCACTGTTTTTCCCGTTGATTTCCACCGTACCCGAAGTAATCGGTTCAATGCCCAAGATGACTTTGCACAGTGTACTCTTGCCGCATCCGCTTTCCCCTACCAAGCCTAACACTTTGCCTTTTTCCAGGGTCAAGTTTACATCCCGTAGCACTTCTTTTTGAATAGCGGCCCCCATCCACGGCTTACGCACGTAGGTTTTAGCCAGGTTTCGCACTACTAACGCGGCGGTCATTGAGCCTCCTGTAAATAACAACGCACTTGACGGGATTTTTGGGCAAATAAAGGCGGGCACGTTTCAAAACATTTCGTCGTGGCCTGCGTACAGCGCGGCGCAAACGGGCAACCTTTTACAATTTCACCCGGGCGCGGAGGCGTCCCCGCGATCACCGGCAGACGTTGTGCTTTGTGTGTTACACTGGCCAAAGAACTCAGTAACCCTTGGGTATAGGGATGTAGCGGTTTGGCAAATAAATCTGGGGCCGGGGCCAACTCCATACATTGCCCGGCATAGAGCACCAAGACTTCGTCAGCCACTTGGGCGGCTACCGCTAAATTGTGCGTGATAAAAATGACAGACATCCCGTTTTGGCGTTGTAACTCTTTAATAAGCGTTAAAATCTGTGCTTGGATGGTAACATCCAAGGCGGTGGTAGGTTCATCGGCAATTAAAATATCCGGGTCTAACGCCAGGGCCATGGCAATCATCACACGCTGGCACATACCGCCCGAAAATTGGAAGGGGTATTCCGTCAAACGTTTTTCGGCCTCGGTAATCCCCACTTGCGTGAGCAGTTGCGCCGCTTTTTTGCGGGCCGCCTCTTGGGACATTTTACGGTGAGCGCGCAACGTTTCGGTCAGTTGCTCGCCAATGGTAAGCACCGGGTTCAAACTGGAGCCCGGGTCCTGAAAAATCATCGCAATTTTGCTGCCGCGCACGTTGCGTAATGTATTTTCTTTACAGGCAAGCAGGTTCTTTCCCCTGTAAATCACTTTACCGCTATCTACGCGCGCATTAGGAGCCAATAATTTAAGGATAGATAGTGCCTGTACGGTTTTGCCGCTGCCGGACTCCCCCACCACCGCTAATATTTTGCCTTTGGGTAATGAGTAGGACAGATGATGTAGCACGGGAACAGTCCCGTTCTCGGTCACAAAACTAAGCGACAAATTTTCTACGCGTAAAATCGGCTCCGTCATATATATATTATAACACTTTGCTTTTATCTGCGCTATTGCATTGCCGCGCCAGCGGTATTTTTTGCTATACTTTTTATATGAAGCGGTTTTTCTTATTATGCGCCGTTTTACTAACGTTAGGGGCATGCAAGCATTACCAAACGATTCCCGTTACTTTGCCGGATGGTTTTGTGGTACAGGCACGCGTGGCGGATACCCCCGAAAAACAAGAACGCGGCCTTATGTTTGTAACCGACCTGCCGGAAAACCAAGGCATGCTTTTTGTATTTGATAAAGACCAAGAACAATTATTTTGGATGAAGAACACGCTAATTGATTTGGACATTGTTTTTATAACCAGCGACCAAACGGTTGCTCACGTGGCGGAGGAGGTGCCGCACTCCTACACTTACACCCCCGATTACGAGGTAGCCCAAGCGGCAGGTTACGGGAAGTACGTGTTAGAACTGGCTGCTACCACCGCCCAAAAGCATCACATTACCCCCGGAAGCAAAGTGCAATTTGCCTATGAAAAATAAATATGCCCTACTAAGTATATTGCTAGTAGTTACCGGCGCGTTACACGCCCAAAACGCTACCTGGGATACCCTTAAGCAACAGGCCAAAACCCATTTAATGGATTTGGTAGCAATTGATACGTCCGTTTCCAACCCGGACGAAATTGCAGCGGCCCGTTACATTTACAAGCAATTTAATAAACAAAAAATAGGGACTTTTCCCCCTTTCAAGGCTACCCAAAAAGACGGAAAAATTTATGGGCTGGGCACAACGGATGCCAAAAATTATACCGCCAATTATTTGGCGTTATTTACGTGGCTGGCCCAGCAAAAGCAAAAACCCGTGCGCGACATCATTTTTTTAGCCACCTCCGGGGAGGAATCCGGCAGTGACAGCGGCCTTTTGTGGTTGGGTGCCACCCAGTGGGATAAAATTGCCCCCGGCTATGCACTCAACGAAGGGGGCGGCATTATTCAAAACCCGGAAAGCACCCCTATTGTATTTGCGGAAGCCGCCACAAAACTGTATATGGATATTAAAATTACCGCGTACGGAAAAGAAGGCCATACATCTATGCCTACCGGGGACAATGCGGTATATGCGCTTTCGCAAGCCCTGGCTAAAATAGAAAATTGGCATCGGCCTGCCCAATTAACCGCTCCGGCACGCACGCTACTTACTGCCATTTTACCGTTTCAAGATGAAGACGGGAAAACCACGCTCAATATCCTTTTGCACGACGAAAATCCGCAAAACCGCCAAAACGCGGCCGCGCTTATGGTGCAAGATCCGTTTTTTAAGTCTCAATTACAAGACACGCTTACCCCTACGCAAATATCGTCGCAAGCGGAGCCCCACAGCACCGGTTCTTCCGCTAGTGCTATCTTAAACGTACGGTTATTACCCACTACAGACCCGGAGGCTTTCTTTACCGAGTTACAGGCCTTATTTAAGGACGATAAAAACATTGTACTAGAAGTGCTAGAACGGCCGGAATTTCCGGCGCCGGCATCTATGGACGGAACTGACCCGTTGTTTGCCTCCATCCAAAACACCGCGCAAAAATTGATTCCCGGGGCTATTACCGTTCCCGGGTTAAGTCCGGCTTCGGGCGATAATGAATTTTTACGTAAATTAGGGGTAATTACTTACGGTTTAGGGCCGGCTATGGATCCGCTGGATACCAACTCGGCCCATGCCGCTGATGAATTTATCCGCGAGGCAGATTTTTACCACCAGTTAGAGTTTATAGCCGGCGTTGTATTTGATTTTGCATACGGGATGGATTTATTGCCACTCCCCAGTGCCGCAGATGTCAAAAAATAATCGCTATTTGTAGTAAATACTGGCTTTGACTTGGTCCACTTTCTCTTTGCCTAACAGTTTTTCTGCAATGGCAAGGCCAAAGTCAATACTGGCCGCCGCAGATTGCCCGGTGATGAGGTTGCCGTCCACCGCCACATATTCCCCGGTAAAATGGCCGCCAAAGTCCTCGTTCATAGACGTAAAACACGTATAATTTTTCCCTTTCAAATAGCCGGCGCGGCCCAAAATAGTAGGGCTGGCGCAAATGGCCGCCACCACTTTATTCGCCTGCATAAATTCTTTGAGCAAAGCCTGCACACCCGCGCTTTTTTCCAACTCGGCATATTGCGGCCCACCGGGCAAAACCAACGCGTCATAATCGGCCCCGCGCAACATAGAAAACGGTTTTAATTGGGTACACGTTAGGCCAAAACGTCCCGTAGCGTCCGCCTGCGTAAGTGAGAAAATATCTACTGTCAGGCCGGCCCGGCGCAAAATAGCAAACGTGCCCACGGCTTCCGCTTCTTCAAAACCGTTAGTTAGCACTAAACAAACTTTTTTCATAAGTTTCTACTTCCCCGCCGCTTTTTTTAACGCTGCGGCTTTATCGGTTTTTTCCCA
>ONQH01000154.1 GCA_900319885.1 Candidatus Avelusimicrobium ruminicola | reverse complement strand
AGGTTTTTAATTTTGCCGTCGCGGGCAATCGCAAAAGATACCATAGCGGAAAGGACATTGCCTGCGGGGCGGCGTTTTTCCCACTCTACCCACAACGAGTTGCGTACTTGGGTAATATACCAAGGATAAGGGAAATTGGCAAAATCGGTCGTAATATTTCCCCCTTCAAATTCTTCCGTAGTTCCCCCCTCTTCCTCCTCATCTAAGATACTGGGCCCCGCAAGCGGTTGCGTCGTTTGGGCCGGGGTGGCCGCCGAGGTTTTTTTCTTGGGGGCCGGGTCGGCAGAAATCTCCGTTTTAGATACGTATGCTTTTTGATTGGTGGGCGCGGGCGCTACGGCTTCTTGCGCCGGTTCAGGGGCTTTTACGGTGGTTTTAGGGGCGGTATTAGGGGCCGTAACGGCTTGTACTTTGCCGGAGCCGATAAAGTCAATCGTATATGTAGCACTGGGTTTTGAAGCACCCGGTGCTATAAGTAGAATAACGATTAAAGCGGCTAGGGCATGCAACCCGCCTGAATATACTAAATACCAGTTCATTAGTTCTTAGATAAGACGCCAATGCCTAATTTGGCGGCTCCCAATTTTTTTGCAATATCAAACACATCCACCACCTGTTGGACCGGTACATTTTTATCGGCTTCTACCAAGATGGTTTTCTTATTGGCTTTTCCCAGGCGCAAAATAAGTTCACGCTCCAGGTTGGCCATGGTTACTGTTTTCTTTAAGACCGTAATCGTGCCGTTTTTTTGAATTTCAATACGGATCACATCCTCATCCGTTTGGGTGTTAATGGCTTTAGATTTTGGCAAATCTACGGTGAGTTGCATTTGTACTAATAGCGGACTCATGACCATAAAAATAATCAGCAAGATTAACGTGATATCAATAAACGGTACCATGTTAATATCTGCCATCAAGCGGCGTTCTCGTCTGCGGGCCATATTAGAACTCTCTGGAAGAAGAACGGTTATAAATAAAGTCTTGGGCTACACTATCTAATTCTTGTGCAAAATAGGTGGTTTTGGACAAGAAATAGTTGTAGGCAATAACCGCCGGAATAGCCACAAATAAGCCGGCGGCCGTGTTTACTAAGGCTTCGGCAATACCGGCCGCTACGACGGAGGCTCCCCCCGCGGTGGCTGTGTTAGCGGCTAAATCTTTGAAAGCGTGCATAACCCCAATTACCGTACCAAATAACCCAATAAACGGAGTAATACTTCCCAAGGTACCCAAAATAGATAGCCGGCGTTGCAATTGGGCGGTTTCAAAATCAATGACGCTGGCAGAGATTTTTTCTATATCTTCCTTAGCGCGTTTGCGTTCTTTGCACAAACGAAGTAGTAAAACAGCGGCCGGCGTGCTTTTGACTGTTTCTTTGCGGCAGGCTTCCTCTATTTTGGAATAGTTCCCGGTTTGCAACGCATTGCGGGAATAGGCAATTAGCCGACGGGAATAGTTAATGGCTTTACGCAAGCGGAAATAGCGTTCTAAAATCCAGCAACCCGGCAGATACGTCATCAAATACAATTCCAAAAGCATTTTCCATTTTGTCAAAGGTTTTTACCATGCCGGGTTTAAGCGTATCAAACGTGCGAAATAGCACAAAGGCTATTAACAAATACGTCCACGTATGCGGCAAAAACGCCATAGCGGTAATATAACCGGCTATTTCGTCAATGACGATTTTGGGGTTATCATGCCCTGTGTATCCTACAAATTTTACTTTTTTACAAACCCATACAGCAAGCACCCAAAACAAAAGCATGCTGATTAAATACAATACGGGATCCGTCGGTATTAGTAAGACCAGCGGGATTCCCCACAACGTGCCTAAAAAGCCGGCCCCGGTATTTTTTTTGAATTTAATGACTTTGGTAGGTAAATAACTAATAAATAACCCGGTAGCCAAGGCCTTCCAAATTATTTGCATGGCAAACTCCATGATTTTTTTAATAAGTCCCAGTTATTGCGCAAATAAGAAACAGCACTTACCCACGTAATCACCGCGGCAATAGCGGTAACTGCATACGGAAACTGCAACAGTGTTACATACAAAATAGCGCAAAAACGTTGCGCCGGCCCGTGCAATAATTGCGTTAAATGCATCAGTAAAATTACAAAGAGAATTACCCCAATGGCGGACATCTGGACCACCGTTTTGAATTTGCCCCACCGTTCAGCCGCCATGACTTTGCCATCTAAGGCCGCGATAGCGCGCAAATTGGATACCATCAGCTCGCGCAGTAAAATCAAAAATACGGCCCAAATCGGCACATTTAAGGGACGAATAGAGACAAAAGCAAAGAAGGCCGCAATGACTAAAATTTTATCTACAAACGGGTCCACAATCGCCCCGAAAGGCGTAATCGTGTTTGTTTCACGGGCAATTTTCCCGTCTACCCAATCCGTGCTGGCAGCCACGATATAAATAATAATACCGATAAAACGGGCCCACCAGAAGGGAATTAAGAGAAAGAAAAACATCACTAGCGCCAATCCGGCGCGTATTAAAGTGATTTTATTGGCAAGGGTCATCATTTAAAAAGTCCTCCAGCACGAAAGGTATCAAACGAAAGGGGTGTGTTTTTTTGCGTCTGGGTCAGTTTGGCTTCGGTAGCCATCAGGTCGGCCACAATTTTAATATTCGTGGGGAAATAATCTTCTTTGGAAAGGGTTAAATAAAGGGTATATTTTTCCCCTTCTTTGGGGGTTAACTCTAAGAGATAAGGCTCTGTAAGCACCGCATGGTGACGGTCCAGCAAGGCGGTGTAATTGCCAAAATCAAAGAGGGCTTGATTGGGTTGCCCTTGTTGCCACTCTTGCCAGGATAGGGTGGTAATTTCGCGCCCTTGCCCGTCTAAAATTAAAATTTGCTTTTTATCCGTAATGGCGGTTTGCTCAATCTCTTTATCGGCATTTAGGGTGTCCAAACGCAGTAAATTTTTGTCTTTATCGTACGACAAAGTTCCTTGGGATTTACTAATCAGTACCCCGTCATATTCGCTGGTTTGTTCAAAATGGGTAGTTAAAAATTTTAGTTTTTTATCCCACGCTTTTACCTGTAACACTACTTCATTGGGATAGAGCGTCTTTTTAGCTGGTGTGGCGGAAGCGGCAGGTTGGGTGGGTTGGGGTTTTGTTGGTTCCGGGGACGCTGCCGGTGCGGGTACCGTTTCCTCTACTACCACCACTTCCGGTTCGGGTTCTTGGGAGGGTTGTTCTTCGGGCTTGGCGGTGCAGGCCGCTACGGCAAGCACACCCACACAAAGCCACGTATATTTATTTATAAATGGTTTCATATTCCGGTTCTTTATAATCCTTTTCGTAAGGTAAGCCACTCATCTCTTCAATGGCACTATCAATCAAATCATAGTGGATTTCCCAGCGGTTAGATCCTTCGGGTTTGGTAATAAAACCGCGCATTTCAAGCACACTAAGCATATTGGTCGCGCGGGCCGAAGAACCGAAATGCGCTTTCAGTAAATCCTGCGAGACGCGCCGGCGTTCTTTAATTAAATTAAGCGCTTGTAAAATTTCTTCCGGTTTCGTGCCCAGTCCGTCTTGCGGGCGCATGCCGGGTTGTTGTTCCTGTACAATTTGTACCGGGTAATCGGGCCCGCCTTGTGCGCGTAAGAAATCGGCCACGGCTTTGATTTCTTCCGGCGATACGTAAGCCCCCTGGATACGAAGCGGTGTTTGGGTAGACGAGTCTAACAAAAGCATATCCCCGCGGCCCAGTAAATTTTCCGCGCCTACAGAATCTAAAATAACTTTGGAGTCAATCCCGCTGGCTACCTGAAGTGCAATACGGGAGGGCATATTGGCCTTAATGATACCCGTTACCACTTTTACAGACGGGCGTTGCGTACACAAAATCAGGTGAATACCCATCGCGCGTCCCATTTGCGCTAAACGCTGCACAGAATCTTCAATAGAGGCTTTGGTTTGCAACATGAGGTCTGCCATTTCGTCAATAATCACAAACACATAG
>ONQH01000084.1 GCA_900319885.1 Candidatus Avelusimicrobium ruminicola | reverse complement strand
CATTAGCAATAGAGACAATAATCATGCTTTGCCGGGTATATTTGTGCATACCTATATTGTATGAAATTTAGACGTATTGCGGCAGATTACAGATACGGTTTGATTACTTTGTGGATTTTGTCGGCTACTTTGGCATAACCTTGCGCGTTGGGGTGCACTTGGTCACTCTTGTATTTTTGATGAAAGAAAATGCCTTTTAAGATACGCGGCACAAACAGGGTCCCTTTGTCTTGGGCTAATTTTTTATAGGCTTTGGTATATTCGCCCATGCCGGGGCCACCCGTATCTACGACGACCGCAATCGCCCCAAAGGCTTGTACTTGGTCTACAATCTGCGCCACCGCCTCCACGGCTTTTTGCCGGCTTTTTTGCCGCATAAAATCGTTGGCGCCAAACTCTATAAGCACCATATACGGGCGTTCGTTTAGCACGGTCTGTAAGCGCGCGGGAGCATCCGCCGCCAATTCGCCGGAAAGGCCTAAATTGATGACGGGACGATTGACTTTTTGGGCCAGTACATCCGGGTAACTGGTCCCGGCCGGGGCCTCGTATCCCGCGGTAAGGCTGTCGCCAAAGGCAACAATAGGCACATTGTTATTAGGAAAATTTTTAATAATCGGTTTTTTACCTTTCCACCAAAAGATAAATCCCAGTACACATACAATCCCAATTAACCATATTTTCATGGTTTTATTATATCAAATCACACGGCCCCGCGCAGTGGACGGCTCACTTAAACAATGCGTTTTTTCCGGTTGGCACAGACAGAATTTCGTTAGCACAAAATTTTTTATAAGTCTAAAAACTAGAACTAAATTTATAAAATGCAAGATTGTATTTTACAAAAAAATACTTATATTTTAAGTATTTCTAAAAATAACTTGCATTTATTTTCAAAATTATATAGAACAATATATAGAACAAAATAAATTTGTCTAAAAATAGGAGGTGCCCCAAAATGAAAGCGTTGCACGCCAAACAAGTAGAACTGTTGGAAATTTTGAAGGCCAATATTTCCGATCCGCTGACCATGGAAGAATTAGCGGACCGCTTAAATGTCAGCAGCAAAAGCGTGGTTTTTCACCACATTACGCAACTGGAAAAAAAGGGATACCTCAAACGCAATCCGGCCAATCCGCGCGATTATATTGTGCTTAAAGACCCGGAACGCAACGTGATTTATTTGAATATGTACGGGATGGCCAAATGCGGGCCGGAAGGAACGATTTTGGACGGTACCCCCACCCGTGTAGTGCCGGTGGACCCCAGTATGATTTATTTTCCGGCGTGCAAAGGCTTTATGGTAGAAGCCAAGGGCGACTCCATGCAAACCATGATTGCCCCACACGACTGGCTGATTGTGGAGCAAAGCCACACTCCTAAAAATAAAGATATTGTAGTCTGCGTAAACAATGGAGAGGTAATGGTAAAACGCTTTACCCAAGACGGAAACAATGTAATTTTACAGTCGGAAAACCCCGCCTACAACCCCATTGTGGCCGACCAAACCGCCTTTCATGTAGAAGGCATTGTACGCAGTATTATTAAACGCAACGTAAGTTGCTAGAAAACGGACATTAACTACTTTCCTGCTGCCCGATGGCAACCGAAACCTAGGGCAATTAGTCGTAACCTCACTGGGGCACGCGTCGAAACGTGCCCCGGGTATTTTTTGAGGTTACAAAAATTATTGTGCGTCGGTTAAGTAGTGGCAACCCACACTGCGTTTATTTTGCAACGCCGCATAGGTAATGAGAAGTGCGGTACGCACCCCGTTACGCAGGTCAATAAGTTCCTGGCAAGGCTGGGCGCCTTTGTAGAACGTATCAATTGCGTTATGAAGGTGACGCAAAATCTTTTCGGCCCGCATCAAGTGTTTGCGGCTTCGCATGAGGCCGACGTAGTTCCACATGGTACTGCGCAAGGTATCTAGGTCCTGCTTGATGAGGTTGACATCAGGGGTTTCCTGGGGAATCACCCACGCTTTGGGTGTAGGAATATGAAACGTTTGCGTGGCAATATCTTTTGCATCTTGCGCGGCGCACAAGTATCCCATAGCCACCGCTTCTAAGAGAGACGTACTGGCCAAGCGGTTCGCGCCGTGATACCCCGTGCAGGCGGTTTCGCCAATGGCATTGAGGTTGGCAATATTGGTGCGTCCGGCAGGCGTGGCATAAATACCGCCACAGAAATAATGCGCCGCCGGCACTACCGGCACAGGCACTTGGGTCATATCATAGCCGCCCTCTAAGCATTTGCTAAAAATAGCCGGAAACCGGTCCTTGGTTTCCTCAGCCGGGTTGGCGGTAATATCTAAATACACACAATCGTGCGACGTATTTAAGCGTTCTTGTTCAATGGCACGTGCCACAATATCGCGCGGAGCCAAATCTTTAAGCGGGTGGTATTTTTCCATAAACGCTTCGCCTTTGACGTTGCGTAAAATGGCCCCTTCTCCCCGTAACGCTTCGGAAAGCAAGAAACTTTTTCCTTTGGCAAAGACGGTTGGGTGGAATTGTACAAATTCCATATTCATTACACGCGCCCCTACGCGGTACGCCATGGCAATCCCGTGCCCGTAAGCGTGTTCGGAATTGGTGGTATGTTTGTAAAGTTGCCCCACACCGCCGGTAGCCAAAACCGTTTTTTTGGCGGTTACCGCAAACACTTCGCCCGTTTTGTTATCCAGCACGTACGCACCAAAGACCGTAAGCGGATAGTAGCGGTCCATTAAATTGGTGGAACTATGCGAAAGTGTTAATAAATCAATCGCGCTGGAAAATTCTTTGACAGTAATCAGCGGATTTTTACGCACCGCCGCCGATATAGCCGCCAACATGGCGTGCCCGGTGGTATCTTTGGAATAAATAATGCGGTTTTTGCGGTGGGCTCCTTCGCGCGTAAAGCGAAGTTGTTTTTTTTCATCCCGGTCAAAATTTACACTAATATCTTTAAGAAAAATCTCTTCTACGGCTTTGCAACCGGCGGCGGAAAGTTCGCGCACGGCGGCCTCGTTACACATTTGCGCGGTGGCCATTTTAACATCTGCCAGTAAATCTTCCATTTGCAAATGAGGCTCATACACAATGCCCCCTTGCGCCAAATCACTATTGGCCTGGGACATTTCCCCACAGCATAGCACCATAGTTTTCAGGCCTTTTTTGGCGGCCTCGTGTGCGTAAACACAGCCGGCAATCCCGGCCCCAATGACCAGACAATCCGTAGAAAATATTTTCATACTTATATTGTATAATTTTCGCCTACACAAAAAAAGCCACGGCAAACCCGTGGCTTCGTGTTGCTACATAAAAAGTGTATCTATCTTATGGGCTGGGTACACATCACCGGATTCCCTTCTTCGCATTGGGTAAAGCCCATAGATTCGCAAAAATTTCGGGCTTCCTGGTTACCTGATCCAAAAGAACAAGCCACCCGGTCTTTTGGAGCAACAAAATGGGAATTAACTGATATCGTATATCCCCCACCCGAAAACAGGCCTTGGGTTGGCCGTCCACTGACCATAAACTGGAACGGATTAAGTGTAATACGATAGCGATCTTTTATATTACAAACATTGTTCTTGCCACACGAAGCAAAAGAAATATCTAAATCTTTGAAAGTAGGGGCGGGAATATTTTCAAGGGCTAAACCTTCCGCCTGTTTCTCCATAATATAGCGGTTCAAGGATTCCGCCACCGCATTTGTATTTGCCAATATCTCCGTGAAACGCGATTGTTCCACCGATTTTCTGTAATACCCGGCACCCAGTACCGCCAAAATAGAAACAATAATTACCACTGCCATCAATTCCGTTAACGTAAAACCTACTTTTTCTTTAATCATATAATTCCTCACTTTTTATTATTATATCCTTTTTTTACATACTTTCAAGAATTTTATTGCAAAACCCTCTAAAAACCGTTATACTACTTATAAGGAGAATTACCATGAATAAGAAATCGGGCTTTACATTGATAGAAGTGTTAACTGTAGTTATCATCTTGGGTATTTTAACGGCCGCCGCCTTACCCCAATACCGCAAAGTAATTAAACGTGCCGAAGCCGCCAACGCGCTAACCAACGTAAAAGCAATCTTTGATTCCGCCAAACGGTTCAAAATGTCTCGCTCCGCTTGGCCGACAGCCGTAAACCAACTGGATGTGGAACTCTTAGACGTAGGCGAAGACGGAACCATGGGCGAATTTCAATATACGTTTAGCCCCCATGATGGCGGAATTGTATCCGCGTGCCGCCTATCCAACGGGGCGAGTTCAGCAAACACCTACTGTTTAGAGGCCCACTACCGGCGTAATAATATACGGGATGTATACACGTGTAGGTATTCAAACAGCCGCTTTCAGGATATATGCGAATCCTTAGGTACCAACTGTACCAACTCGGTATGTATCATCCAATAAAACACTATGTAGAAATGCAAAACCGCCTCTTGCGAGGCGGTTTTTATTTGCGTTTGCGCTTAAAGAATTTCTTAAAATTTTGCTTACCCGTTGGCTTTGGCGCACGCATTTTTTCCCGTGCCAACTTAGCGCGTGCCTTCTTGCTAAGGCCCACTTTGACCGTGTGAAAAGGTTGCGGCGTGGCATTTTGTTCCTGGGTTAAAATACGCGCCGCGTCGGTGGCTTTTTTGAAGGTTTTCGGTTTTTTTGCCTGGCGCATGGAAGTTGACGTAGTGCCTTGCGGCAAATCTACCTCTCCCGTTTGCAAAAGTTCTTTGGCACGTTGCGTATAGGCGGAAGGTTTTTGTTCGCGCTGGGGGGCTGTTTCTTTTTTGGCTTTGCGGCGTTTGGCGTGTGCGTCACCTTCTTCGTGCGCTACAAACTTGGGGGCCGGAAGCGGCTCAATGGTTTTTTGAATTGTTTTCACCGCACTGGCAAATTGGGTTACGCGGCAAATATCCTGCCATTTGGACCCGTCGTCACTGATGAGCGAAAGCGCACTGCCCACACTGCCGGCACGGCCCGTGCGACCAATACGGTGTATATAATCTTCCGGGCATTGGGGCAAATCATAATTGATAACATGCGCGATATGCGGCACATCCAACCCGCGGGCGGCCAAATCGGTAGCCACTAAAATACGCACAGCGCCACTGCGGAAAAATTCCATAATCTGCCGTCGGCGATTTTGGCGCAGTTCCCCGTG